>JBEDMU010000125.1:0-4810 GCA_041170945.1 Pseudomonadota bacterium | reverse complement strand
GTTGTGCTGGCTTTGCATGATTTGTCGTTAGCGGCCAGATACTGTGATCAGTTGGCCTTGATGAATCAAGGCCAACTGATGGCACATGGATCGGTGTTTGACGTACTCAGACCTGATTTGTTGTCTCAGGTGTATGGAGTCGACGTGATGGTGGATTTGCAAGCTAATCCACCCATCGTTTTGGCAAGGTAACTTGTCGTACAAATAAGTTTCAACAGCGTATCTGTAAACTCACGCACAGATTTTCTTCACCCCTTTGCGATCGCAATAAGGAGCCACCAAGCATTGGCTGCACAGCGGTTTGCGGGCTTGGCAAATGTAACGGCCCAGCAAAATCAACCAGTGATGGGCATGTTGCATGTACTGAGGCGGAATGCGTTTGAGCAACTTCAGTTCCACTTCCAGCGGCGTTTTGCCAGGTGCCAGCCCAGTGCGATTGCCCAATCTGAAAATGTGGGTGTCGACCGCCATGGTGGGTTGACTAAAAGCCACATTTAACACCACGTTGGCCGTTTTGCGTCCCACGCCCGGTAGTTGCTCTAAGGCTTCTCGGGTTTGCGGCACTTGACCACCGTGTTCTCGCACCAAAATTTCACAGGTTTTGAGCAAGTTGGCGGCCTTGCTTTTGTATAACCCAATGGTGCGAATGTGGCTTTCTAGCTTCTGTTGGCCCAATGCCAACATGGCTTGTGGCGTGTTGGCAACCGCAAACAAGTGTCGAGTGGCTTTGTTCACGCTCACGTCGGTGGCTTGTGCCGAAAGCAAAACGGCGGTCAGCAGTTCAAAGTCGCTCGTATACTCAAGCTCTGTGCGAGGATGCGGGTTTGCCGCTTGCAAGGTGGCAAAAAACGGCTCGATTTTTTCAGTTTTCATGATGCCATTGTGGCTCTAAAACCATGACCATTCCATACGCCCAAAGACTTCAAAACGTAGAAACTTCTGCCATTCGTGAGTTGTTTAAGTTGCTTGGCAAGCCCGGCATCATCAGTTTTGCTGGCGGCTTTCCCGATAGTGCATTGTTCGATGTAGATGGCATCTCGTCGGCCAGTCAAGCCGCATTGAAGCAAGAGCCAGGTGCAGCATTGCAATATGGGGCTACCGAAGGGTATCAACCGTTGCGTGAACAACTGGCCTCTTTCATGAACCAAAAGTGGCAAGCCCAAGGCTTGCAGCTCACTGCCGAAGATTTGATTGTCACCACCGGCAGTCAGCAGGCGCTTGATTTGCTGGGCAAAACTCTCATTGATGCCGGTGATCGTGTGTTGGTTGAGGGGCCTACATTCTTGGCCACTATTCAATGCTTCAAGCTCTATGGTGGCGACCTATACACCGTACCTCTCGATGCACAGGGTGTTCAAGTAGAGGTGCTTGAGCAAATGCTGGAGCAAGGCAAGCCCAAGCTGATTTATTTGATCCCCACATTTGGCAACCCCAGTGGCGCCACGTTGTCACTTGAGCGTCGTTTGCAGGTGCTGAAACTTGCTGTTAAACACCAAGTCATGGTGGTCGAAGACGATCCTTATGGTGATTTGTATTTTGGCGAAGCGCCGCCGCCCAGCCTGTTGGCCCTAAGTGCTCAGGTCCCTGGTAGCCGTGATTGGCTGGTTCATTGTGGTTCGTTGAGCAAGGTGCTGAGCCCTGGCCTTCGTGTGGGTTGGATGGTGGCCCCCAAAGACCTGTTGGCCAAAGCCACCATGTGCAAGCAGTTCAGCGACGCACACACCAGCACATTTGCCCAAGCCACGGCAGCGCATTATTTGGCCTCGGGGCGCATGCAGCCTGCTCTTGAAAAGGTGCGTGGTGTTTATGCCGAGCGAGCTCAAGTGATGTCAGATGCACTGCGAGAGCAATTGGGCAATCGAATCGAATTCGTTCAACCCAAGGGAGGATTGTTCGTGTGGGCGCGATTGCCCCATGGACCGCAGGGATCTCAGCTGGCGCCCAAGGCCATCGAGAAGGGCGTAGCTTTCGTGCCGGGCCAACCTTTCTTTGCACGCAACCCAGATTTGCAAACCATCCGCCTGAGTTTTGCCACCGTTGGACCCGACAAAATTCGTGAAGGGGTGGCAAGGCTGGCCAGTGCCATGGAATAAATCCGTGATAGATTCATTTTGAATAGCATTTCAGGGTAGGGTGGTTTTACCCCATTTTGCGTTACAAGAACATTCAGGAGACATACATATGAGCCAACAAACCAAGTACCTGCTGCAAGAAGGCCAAATGCCAAAATTTTGGTACAACATACAGGCTGATTTGCCCAAGGCACTTCCACCTGTGTTGCATCCTGGCACCATGCAGCCGGTAGGGCCTGATGATCTGGCGCCTTTGTTTCCCATGGAACTGATCATGCAAGAGGTCTCGACCGAGCGCGAAATTGAAATTCCCGAACCCGTGCGTGATATTTACAAGCTCTGGAGGCCAGCTCCTCTTTATCGCGCCCACCGTCTTGAAAAAATGTTGGGCACACCCGCCAAGATTTTTTACAAATACGAGGGCGTCAGCCCTGCTGGCAGTCACAAACCCAATACCGCTATTCCTCAAGCTTTTTACAACGCGCAAGCCGGTGTCAAGCGCCTCACCACCGAGACCGGCGCTGGACAGTGGGGTACTTCATTGTCATTTGCGGGCAATATTTTTGGGCTTGAGGTTTTGGTGTTCCAGGTGCGTGTGTCGTATGACCAAAAACCTTATCGCCGTGCCGTGATGGAAACCTACGGCGCTAAGTGTTTGCCGTCACCCTCCAACCAAACTGAATACGGTCGCCGCGTATTGGCCGAGCGTCCAGACCATCCTGGAAGCCTAGGCATCGCCATTTCAGAGGCCGTTGAGTTGGCAGTTCAGCGCGATGACACCAAATATGCATTGGGTTCGGTGCTCAACCATGTGTTACTGCATCAAACCATCATTGGACTTGAAGCGATGGAGCAAATGCAGATGGCGGATGCTTGGCCTGACGTGGTGGTGGGTTGTACAGGAGGCGGCTCCAACTTTGCGGGCATTGCATTCCCCTTCATTGGCGATGGTTTGCGTGGCGGCGCCAAGCCACGCATTGTGGCGGTAGAGCCGGCTGCTTGCCCATCGCTCACGCGTGGCAAATACGCTTACGACTTTGGCGATACCGGTCACATGACGCCACTCACCAAAATGCACACCCTTGGCTCCACCTTCACACCGCCGGGTTTTCATGCAGGTGGCCTGCGTTACCACGGGATGGCACCGCTGGTGTCCCACATCAAAGAACTCGGTTTGCTTGAGGCGACTTCATATACCCAGGGCCAATGCTTTGAAGCGGGTGTTTTGTTCTCTCGTGCTGAGGGTATTGTTCCTGCTCCTGAAGCCAACCACGCAGTCAAGGGCGCCATTGAAGAAGCTTTGCGTTGCAAGCGCGAAGGCAAGAGCGAAACCATTCTGTTCAACCTGTGTGGCCACGGTCACTTTGATATGGCGGCTTATCAAAAGTACTTTGCAGGCGAACTCAAAGACGAGTCATACAGCGAAGAAGAGCTTGCCATGGCGTTATCAGGTCTGCCCAGCGTACCAGCAGGGCTTTAATTAAAAAGCTCAAGTAGTCTGTCTAAACCGCCCATGTCGATCGCGACATGGGCTTTTTCACGCACTTTGGGTTTGGCGCGATAAGCCACCGAAAGACCAGCCACAGACATCATTTCTAGGTCATTGGCCCCATCACCCATGGCAATGGATTGTTGCGTTGAAATGCCCAATTGCGCGCACGTTTGCTCTAGGGTAATGCGCTTTTGTGTGGCGTCACAAATATCGCCCCATGGCTGGTCCACCATGCGACCGGTTAGTTGCCCGCTTTCCACTTCAAGCACGTTGCTCAAGGCGTAGTCCAGCTCCAAACGTTCTTTGAGTCGATCGGTGAAGTAGGTGAATCCGCCACTCACCAACAACACCTTCATGCCTGCACGTTTGCAGGCAGCTATCAATTCAACAGCGCCTGGGTTGATTTGAAGGCGTCTTTTGTAAACCTGTTCCAGGTCTTCCATCTTCACGCCCTTGAGCAAGGCAACGCGTCGTCTTAAGCTTTCTTTGTAGTCGGTGATTTCACCGCGCATGGCAGCCTCGGTAATGGCTGACACCTCGTTCTTTTTGCCCACTAGGTCTGCAATTTCATCGACACACTCGATGTTGATGAGCGTGGAGTCCATGTCAAAAGCAATGAGACGATAGTCGCTCCACTTCAAAGGCAATGAAATGGTCTGAACCATTAGTCCGGGTGCAAAGAGATTGTGTGAGGAACTCATGTCAAGGAAGGGGCTTTGCCTCAGGGCGATACAAGGTCAAGATCATACCGGTGTGGTGGGTTTGCCCAAATTTCTAAAAATATCTCGCACCGCTTGAACACGGGCTTTGATATCGGGCAGTGACTTTTCAATACGCAAACGGTCGTTGCCAGCCAGTTTGATGTCGCGATGCGTTTGAATCAACCGAATGATGGCAGCTGGGTCAACGGGGGCTTGTGCCTTGAAACTGATCAAAATCACAGTCGGAGCTGCATCTAACTTCACCACGCCATAGTCGGCACACAGCAAGCGCAAACGATGCACATCGATCAAATTTGATGCCGATGGCGGAAGCTTTCCAAACCGATCAACCAGCTCTTCCACAATAGTGTCCAACTGAGAAGTGGTTTTGGCAGTGGCGAGTTTTTTATAAAAAGACAAACGAAGATGCACGTCGCCACAATAATCGTCTGGCAGCAGCGCTGGGCTGTGCAAGTTGATGTCAGTGGCAGCTGCCATCGGCGCCATTAAATCAGGTTCTCGACCTGCCTTCAAAGCGGCCACGG
>JBEDMU010000124.1:0-4321 GCA_041170945.1 Pseudomonadota bacterium | reverse complement strand
CTGCTCGCCCCTGACATCCTGCCCACCTTCAGCGTGGCCAGCTTTGTGGGCCAGGGTGCGGCCCTGTCAGGCGCCGCGCTGCAGCACCCAGGCCCATTGGCCTTGATCGAACTGCTCAACGGGCCCGATGCCCCCAGCTACGTGGCCGGTACGGAGAATTTCTATGCCATCACACGCTACAACTGGTCCAGCTACTACGCCATGGCGGTGATCGAGTTGGCCGAAACCGTGGCTCGGGAAATGCAAGGCAAGCCATGAACCCGCTGAACCCCAAAAAACTGCTGCTGACCAAATGGACCGCGGTGAAACCTGTGGCCAAGCAAAAACACTTTTTGGTTAGCCGTGTGATTCAACCCGATGAGCCCACCGGCCCGATTGAATTGGTAGAAATCGAGGCGGTTTTTTCAAAGGCGGTTCAGATCATCGCTTGGCGGGATCTGCAGGACGACAGCGTGTGGCGGCAGGGTTGGGTTTGAGTTTGGTTTCACACTACAGCTGCACAGGACATCAAACCAACACTCGCATGTGCACAAAACGCTTTTGTTCAAGTGTGTAGCCCACAGTTCCCTATGTATTGAAGTCAGACCTGCCGCTTGAGTGTCTGGTAATGCTTTCCCCAAGACGAGTCGGAACATCGGTGCACGCATTGAGACTGTCAATTAAGACGTACCTGCGTATGTACAAAAAAGCCTTGTATTTTTAGGGTCAAGAGGAGTAGAAAGTCACTTGTGAGCTTCTCACATCCCTCACAACCCTCGCAACTACTGACAAAACCCAAAGGAGTAAGTCATGGCAGTCATCTCTCGCAGAATCATCATCCCAGTACATGGCAAAGCGGATGCGGCATTGGTGCAAGCCAAAAGCCTGGCTGAACAAGCGAATCAAGCAGGTACAAAAACTCGACTTTTAAAAGTCATTATGGGCGCAGACGCTGGAAACATAGAAATGTTTGTGAGGTTTGAAAGTTTTCAAGATGGGATTGCAGGCTTTCAAAATTTGGCAACGTCAGTAGGAGTGAACAACGCACGCACTCAGTTAGAAGGGACAAATGTTCATTCGATTTCTGGACCCTACGTTTACAGAACTGTTTTCGGAGAACCAACTACACAACCAATTTTGGTACAGCGTCAATACCAAATTTCACGAGCCAATTTGCAAGCCGCAATCGCTTTGCTGCCCGAAGTCAAAGCTGCATTCAGTGAGAAAACCGGTATGACCGCAGTTGTTCCGGTGTTTTCACCCGAGATGGACAGGCTCATCATCACCTACTACATGGACTCCATGGCTGAATTGGGCAAGGAGCTGGATGAAAGCGCCATGTCACCTGCTTTCCAAACCGTTGTTGCCAAAGCTGCTCAATTGGGTACGCTTATAACTGGAAGGGTTTTGGCGGTCGTTTAAGAGATGAGATAGGACACCAAAGTTTTTTAATGTCCTATCTCACTGCTTAAATTGCCACCGTCGTTTGAGCGCACCTGTGTTTACGAAATGGACCGCCTTCAATCCCTTGCCCAAGCCAAAGTACTTTGTGCTCAACCGGGTGATCCACCTGAGCAACCCTTCGACCCGATTGAACAGATGGAAGTCGAGGCGGTTTTATTCAAAGCTGTTCAGGTCATTGCCTAGCGGGATCTGCAAGACAACAGCGTGTGGCGGCAGGGTGGGGTTTGAAGCCATGAATTAGCAGATCGCTTGAGGCCTCACTCACAAGGACTTTTCAGGTACAGGACTGGCCCCAGGTGTGCCCATTTTCAAAGCCTTTTCACGCCCCCCAAACTTCTCAATCAATCGGTCTTGATCCGCTTTGGCCTGCTGGTCTACCCCTTCTGGATCCAGTTGTTGTCGCAAAAGCTTTTCAAACGCCTGACACACCGATTGGTGGGTGACGCTTGCAGCCAGATTGGTGGTCTGACCCGGGTCGTTAACGATGTCAAACAACTCCGCAGGGTATCCCACGTAATGGTGATACGCCCAACGGTCTTGTCGCAGCATGTAGGCCGCGCTGGGTGAGCCCACTGCATGGTACTCGCTGAATCCCAAACGCTGAGGGTCATCAGGCGAGAGGGCAATCTCCAGCAAGTCACGACCAGGTAGCGCCTTGTCCGGCGCCAAACCAACATTGGCCAGGACAGTGGGTGCCACATCAATCAAGCTGACGTGGGTGTGGCACAGGTGGTTTTCAGGAACACCAGGACCTGCTACCACCATGGGCACATGCGTGGCCTCACGGTACAGGGTCGATTTGTTCCACATGCCTCGCACACCTTGGTTGTCACCATGATCGCTGCTGAAGATCACGCGGGTGCTGCCTTCCAATCCGGTGTCCTTCAAAGCGTTCAGCACCAGCCCCAACTGCTCGTCGATGAAGTTGACCAAGGCGAAATAACAAGCCAAGGCCTCGCGACGGCGTTGAACAGAGCCCAACTCTTGGTCAGGGTTTGAAAAGTCGGCATGCCGCTGCACCCACGGGTGCCTTGGATGGCCATGATCCGGATGCAAGCGGGGTTCAGGAATGCGGTCAAAGTCAATTTGATCGAGGTACTTTTGGGGCACCACCAAGGGAAAGTGCGGCGCCACAAAACCAACAAACAATGTCCAAGGTGTTGTGCTTTGCTCAGTGGCTCGCTCTTTTAACCAAGACACGGCTATTTCTGCACTGGCCATGTCATAGCGGTTGTAACTCGACTCCCCTGCCCCCAATTCGTTAAAAAGAAAAGGCGGACGTTTTTCATCGGGCAAAGGGTTGCGCACAGAGCCCCAGACCTGGCCAATGCCACCAGCCAAGTGAGCGGGCTGATGCTGCTGAGTGAACCCCGTGGGCGCAGATTCGCTCACGTAATGCAACTTGCCGATGGACTCGACCCGCAGACCCGCTTGGGTCAAATCATGGCACCAACCGGAGATGCGCCCGTCATAGCCCATGGCGTTATCCCAATAGCCTGTTTGATGCACCCATCGGCCGGTGGCCAATGCCGCACGCGCAGGCACACAGATGGGCGAGGGGGTGAAAGCGTTGGTGAAACGTGTGCCTCGCGCCGCCAAAGCGTCCATGTGCGGGGTGGTCACAAAGGGATGCCCAGCACAGCCCATGACCTGTGCGTCTTGCTCGTCGGTGAGCAAAATCAAGGTATTGCAAATTTTTGCTGTCATGCAGGCCCTACGGCTTCGGGCAGGTTTGCCAAGATATCGTCAGGTCGGCTCATGATTCGCTGCATCAGATCTTCACGCAACCCTCTTGAATTGATGTCATCGAACAAGTTGTTGCACTCATGGGGATCGTTGTGCAGGTCGTACATTTCGCCGGCACCCGATGTCATTTCGAGCGTGAGCTTGGCGGTTTGCGTACGCACCGTGCGCAGATCCAGCGCTACACCGCAGCGCGAAGGACCCAAGCGCCATTCGTTGAAGGCGTGGTCGCGTTGTGCCACGGGTTGACCCTCTAGCAAGGGGCGCAGGCTGGTGCTGTGCACAGCGGAGCGAATACGGGTGGCGGCATAGTCACCAAAGGTTGCCGCCAAATCCAAGGTTGAAACAGGGTCCTGCACCACTTGGCCAGCACCAACGCCCGGGCCACGCACAACCAGTCCGACACGCAGCAGCCCTTCGTAATGCATGGGGCCTTTGAGCATCAGGCCATGGTCTCCGAGCAGTTCCCCATGATCGGAAGTGAACACAACCAACGTGTTGTCGGACAAACCTTCCTCTTGCAGTGCCGCAAGAATGCGACCCACTTGGTGATCCACAAGTGAAACCATGCCGTAGTAGTTGGCCGTGATGTCGCGCAGTTGGGCATCTGTTTCAAATTTCATGCGCGAATACTCTTGCCGGACTTTTCGACTCTCCGGCGTGCCGCCTGGGGTGTTTTCGAGCGCGGCTCGGTGCCACCATGGCCGTTGGTCCAAGTCCAGGCTTCGATGCTTTGGCAAATCGACATCTTCGGGTCGGTGCATCCAGCACCACGGCGCTGGTGCGTCAAAAGGGTGGTGTGGATCGGCCATGGACACCCAAGCGCAAAAGGGCTGCGGCGCTTTGGCCGAGGTCCGGGCGTGGCGCTGTTGAAGCCCTTGCTGCCTCAAATAGCTGACTGTGCGGTCACCCACCCAAGTGCTGTTATGCCACGCCGTGGGGAGTGCGCTGTTGTGGGTTTGTGCGGCATCCGTGAACGGTGCAAGCGCTTGTTTGTAAAGTGCGTCCTTCATGTCACCCAAACCATCTGCGTGATACCAACGCTCGTAATGCAAGCCGCCGGGTGGGCGCTCTGGCAACCAGTAGTTGTGCCCGAGCTGCATCAGTTCAACGTGGTCAAACCCCATATAGGGGC
>JBEDMU010000123.1:0-5571 GCA_041170945.1 Pseudomonadota bacterium | reverse complement strand
GGCTTGATCAATGCTGGCGAAGCCGTCGGCGTGATTGCTGCTCAGTCCATTGGTGAACCGGGTACTCAGCTGACCATGCGTACGTTCCACATTGGTGGCGCCGCATCGCGTGCAGCCGTGGCCTCTAGCGTTGAAGCCAAGAGCAACGGCAACATCGGCTTTAACAGCACGATGCGCTACGTGACCAACAACAAAGGTGAGTTGGTGGTGATTTCTCGTTCAGGCGAAATCGTCATTCACGACGAACATGGCCGCGAGCGCGAACGCCACAAAGTGCCTTACGGTGCCATCCTCACCATCAAGGCCGACCAAGCCATCAAGGCCGGCACTATTTTGGCGAACTGGGATCCGTTGACACGTCCCATCATCACCGAGTACGCAGGTCAGGTGAAGTTTGAGAACGTGGAAGAAGGCCTTACCGTGGCCAAACAGGTTGACGATGTCACCGGTTTGTCTACCTTGGTGGTGATTGATCCCAAGCGTCGTGGTTCGGCCAAGGTGGTTCGCCCCGTGGTCAAGCTGCTCGATGCACAAGGCAAGGAAGTCAAGATTCCTGGTACCGATCACCCTGTGACCGTGGGCTTCCAAGTGGGCGCGCTCATTCAGGTGCGCGACGGCCAAGACGTGGGCCCCGGCGAAGTGCTGGCTCGTATCCCCGTTGAAGGTCAGAAAACCCGTGACATTACCGGCGGTTTGCCCCGTGTGGCCGAGCTCTTCGAAGCCCGTTCACCCAAAGACAAGGGCATTTTGGCTGAAATGACCGGTACCGTGTCGTTTGGTAAAGAAACCAAAGGCAAAGTGCGCTTGCAGATCACCGATCCTGAAGGCAAGGTCTGGGAAGAGCTCGTGCCCAAAGAGAAAAACATCTTGGTGCACGAAGGCCAAGTGGTCAACAAAGGCGAAAGCATTGTCGACGGTCCAGCCGATCCGCAAGACATTCTGCGTTTGTTGGGCATCGAAGAACTCTCACGTTACATCGTTGACGAGGTGCAAGACGTTTACCGCCTGCAAGGTGTGAAGATCAACGACAAACACATCGAGGTGATTGTTCGCCAGATGTTGCGTCGCGTGGTCATCGACAATCCTGGCGACTCGTCTTACATTGCGGGCGAACAAGTCGAGCGTTCTGAGTTGCTCAATACCAACGACGAATTGCGCAAAGCAGGCAAACAAGAAGCCACCTACAGCAACGTGTTGCTGGGTATTACCAAGGCTTCGTTGTCGACCGACTCGTTCATTTCTGCTGCGTCTTTCCAAGAAACCACTCGTGTGCTTACCGAAGCTGCCATCATGGGCAAGCGCGACGAGCTGCGTGGTCTCAAAGAAAACGTCATCGTGGGACGCCTCATTCCTGCTGGTACTGGCTTGGCCTATCACGACGCCCGTCGTGCCAAGGACGAAGCCGAAGCCGAGGAACGTCGCGCCATCGCTGAGGCCGAATCTGTCACGTTTGACACACCGGCCGCCGAAGGCGAAAGCGCTGAAGGTGACGCTGCTTAAGTGAGGGCGCTGTCATGACGCATCACCCGGGTCAACGGGTCTCGTTGGCCCAACAAATGCGCATGACAGCTCGCACACTGGCCCAGGTGCGCGGGGGCAAAAGCCTCAACGACGCCTGGCCTGCAGATCTGAAGCCTGAACTCCGACCTGGGGTTCAGGCTTTGTCTTTTTTGGCTTTGCGTCATGCGGGCTGGTCACAAGCCATGGCGGGTTTGTTGCTGCAAAAGCCACTCAAAGAAGAGGTGAGCGCACTGTTGCAAGTGGCGCTGACCTTGCTTCACCGTGATGTTCAAGAGCAGGCGTCTTACTCTGAGCACACCGTGGTCAATCAGGCGGTGTCGGCTTGTCGTTTGCATCGATCAACCGAGTGGGCTGCTTCGTTGGTGAATGCGTGTTTGCGACGATTTTTGCGCGAGCGTGATGTGCTTCATGCGCGACTGCAAAACAATGTGCAGGCCATGTACAACCTGCCTGCTTGGTGGGTTGACCAAGTTCAACACGATCATCCTCAACACGCAGCGCAGGTGCTGAAGGCCTCGCACCAAGCGGCCCCCATGGTGCTGCGCGTCAATCGCAGAAGCTGCGACGTGATGACCTATGGGCAGCGTCTTCGCGAAGCAGGTTTGGAAGATGCTCAGCGCGTGGGCGATGAAGGTTGGGTGCTGAAGCAACCGGTGGCGGTTGAGAAACTGCCCGGGTGGCACGAAGGCTGGGTGTCGGTACAAGACGCCAGTGCACAAATGGCAGCATCGTTGTTGATGAACCTTCCAAGCGCACAGCAACCAACGACCCAATTGCCAACATGGCGCAACCAACCGGCCGATGGTCAGGTATTTCGGTTGCTCGACGCGTGTGCAGCCCCTGGTGGCAAAAGCGCGCATTGGTTGGAGCAGTGGAACGTTCAAGATGCTGTCGAATTGGTGAGCTTGGATGTTGATGCGCATCGATTGAAACGAGTGGACGACACACTCATGCGTTTGGGCTTGAAATCTGAGCAAACGCAAACCGTCTGTGCTAGTGCAGCAGACCCCTTGACATGGCCGCAGACTTTGCAAGCGCTGACATTTGACGCCATCTTGTTAGATGCTCCCTGCACCGCCAGCGGCATCGTGCGTCGTCACCCTGACATTGCATGGTTGCGCCGCGAAAGCGATGTCCAGCAACTGGCGAGCATTCAATTCAACCTGTTGCGCACCCTCTGGGCCAAACTAAAACCAGGCGGGCGCTTGGTGTATGCCACGTGCTCGGTGTTCAAAGCCGAGGGCAGCGAACAAGTGGCGCGGTTTTGCCATGAACATCACGACGCGTTGTGGTGTGCAGACAGCCCGGGTCATATCCTGCCCGGGTTGGGTCCGCATGCATCTCGAATCGGTGACAATGTGCCTATGGCCTACGATGGTTTTTTCTATGCAGTACTCGACAAGGCAAGCCACAGCTGACCGCTGGCAGAGCTGGCTCGGGTTCATGCTGGCGGCATGTGCCTGGTTGTTTGTCACAGTTTCGTGGGGCAAAGATGCCCCGTTGCAATTGGTGTTGCAACGCCCCAACCAAGACGTGGTCATCACCGCACAAGCCAACTTGGAGTTGCCTCTTGGCGTTCGACAAGCCTTAGAGCGCAGCGTATCGGTGGCCTTCGTGCACCAAGTCGTGGTTCGCAAGCCTCGTTGGTACTGGGCCGATCGCGAAGTGTCACGCAAAGAACGCTTGGTTCGCATTCAATACCAAGCCCTGACCCGTGAATGGCGCGTCAGTGTCATCAACGACTACGTTGAAAACGGCCCTCCCCAGAGTGCGCTGCACCAAAGTGTGTCCAGTTTAGAAACGGCCCTGGCCCTGGCCAGTCGAGTCAGCGAGTGGGAAGTGGCCTCTTCTGAGCAGGTCGATGGCGATAAGGGGTTGGTCTTGGACTACCGATTTGCGCTCGACATGGGGCTCATGGGGCGTCCCTTCCAAATGGGGGCTGCCGGCAGCGCTGACTGGTCTTATCAGGTGCAAGGCAGCTTCAAGGTGCCCAACAATTCAGCCCCCGTGGGTGACGCTGCCACATCAGAAGGGCTCTTGCCCTTGTCAGTACCAGGAGCCAGCCGATGAGCGACAACGAAACGCAAGTGGTCTGGTGGCGGCGCAAAGGCAGTGCCTTGGTGGCTGCTTTGGTGCTGATGTCGGGGCTGTTGGCGTTGTTGTTGTTTTTGTTGATGCAAGCCACCGATAACCGTGACTTGTTTGACCAATATTACGAACCGCTCCTCTGGGTCAACACCGCAGTTGCCATCACGGTGCTGTTGCTGGTGGTGGGCTTGGCCTTGATGTTGGTGCGACGGCTGTTGCAAAAACGGTTTGGTAGTCGCTTGTTGCTCAAACTGGCCGCTATTTTTGCGTTGGTGGGAGTGTTGCCTGCGGCACTGGTGTATTCGGTCTCATATCAATTTGTCACTCGCTCAATCGAAACCTGGTTTGACGTGCGGGTAGAAGGTGCATTGAATGCGGGGTTGAACTTGGGACGCAGCACCTTTGATTTGATGCGCAGCGATTTGGCCGAACGAGCCCGCAATGCGGCCAGGCAAATCAGCGACGCAGATCGTGCGTCGGGCTCGGTGGTGCTGCAGTTGTCGCGCTTGAAAGAACAGCTCAATGCATCGCAGGTTGAAATTTGGGATGTCAGATCCAGCTCAACCGATGGGGTTTCGGGATTGGGTACTTCTCTCAGCACCACTCGCCCCGCCGCCACATATTTTCAGGCCGCTCAAATTGAGGGGGTGGTCACCTGGATCACAGGTCTTGAGGCGATTGAAGGGGGTGACATGGCGTTGGCATCTAGTCCCACGGTACATGCACTGGCCAAGGTAAGCGGATCGTCCATTTTTTCACTGGTACCCAACGAGCGCATGTTGCAAGTCTCGGTTCCCATGCCTCGCACGGTGGTGGCCGATGCATTGGCGGTACAACAGGCCTATCGCGAATACCAAGAGCGTGCCCTGGGCCGCGAGGGTTTGCGGCAAATGTATGTGGGCACTCTCACCTTGGCATTGATTTTGGCGGTGTTTGGTGCATTTTTGGTGGCCGCCGTGCTGGGCAACCAATTGGTCAAACCACTGTTGATGCTGGCGCAAGGGGTGCGTGATGTGGCGCGTGGCGACCTCAGTCCGCGTTTGGCGGTGCGTACGCGCGACGAAATGGGTGACTTGACGCGGTCGTTTGTGGACATGACGCAGCAGTTGCGTGATGCGCGTGAGCAACGCGAGCAAACAGTGCAGGCGCTTGACCATGCCCGCGCCAGCTTGCAAGCCATTCTTGACAATCTCAGTGCGGGGGTCATGTTGCTTGACGACCAGGGGTGCATCCTGCTGGTCAACCCCAGTGCCGTTCGCATTTTGGGCGAGGATGTGCGCAAGGACAGCGCCGTGGCAGCTCAAGCAGTCCCCGAAACGGGCGAGGCTGGTGCCTGGTTGTCACAAGTCCAGGTGACATTTGGCCGCTGGATTGACGAACACGCCCGTCCCACAGAGGGTCACTGGCAACACACGTTTGAAATGGCTCGAGGACCACAAGGCCCGCAACAAGAAGTGCGCACCCTGTTGGCCCGAGGCGCATTGCTGAGCAATGGCTCTCGATTGCTGGTGTTTGACGATATTTCAGATTTGGTGTCGGCGCAGCGAGCTCAAGCTTGGTCAGAGGTGGCGCGTCGATTGGCTCACGAAATCAAAAACCCACTCACGCCTATTCAGTTGTCGGCCGAGCGCTTGGCGCATCGGTTGCAGGGCAAGCTCGAAGGCAATGACGAAGCGCTGCTGCACAAATCGGTACGAACCATCGTAGACCAAGTAGACGCCATGAAGCGACTGGTCAACGAATTCAGAGATTTTGCAAGGTTGCCCGCGCCCAAATTGGCATTGTTGCAGCTCAACGATGTGGTGCGCGACAGCTTGTCGCTGTATGAACACGCTGTGGTACCTGTGCGTTTACAGGTCACCGAAAACTTGCCTCTGATTTCTGCCGATGCCGAACAGCTGCGCCAGGTGTTGCACAACTTGGTGCAAAACGCCCAAGACGCCACTTTAGAGCGCCATCCCA
>JBEDMU010000122.1:0-3892 GCA_041170945.1 Pseudomonadota bacterium | reverse complement strand
CGGCGTTATCGGTGATGGGGCCGTATGCATCCAGCGCTACGATGATGCCCGCCATAGACAGCATGGCAGTTGCAGCCACTGCAATGCCATAAAGCCCCGCCATCGCATACGTACTGACAATTGCCACACACACAGCCAAGACGGGCAATGCCGTTGACTTCATTGACACTCCAATGCCGGCAATGATGTTGGTTGCATGACCCGTGGTGGAAGCTTGTGCGACATGTTTAACTGGGGCGTAATCTGTTCCGGTGTAGTACTCGGTGATCCATACCATGGCGGCGGTCAGTAATAAACCGACCACAGTTGATGAAAACAAGGCCAAAGGTCCGATGGTGCTGCCATCATGCAATTGAAGGCCTTGGCCAAACATGGCTTGCGTCACAAAATAGAACGCGACCAAAGACAAAACACCGGCGACAGCCAAGCCTTTGTACAGAGCTGGCATGACGTTTTTCATACCAGGGCTTGCTTTCACAAAAAAGCAACCAATAATCGAGGCGATGATGGAAACCCCACCCAAAACCAGTGGGTACAGCACGGCTTGCGCAGGAGCGCTGGCCACCATCAGGGCACCCAACACCATGGTGGCGATCAACGTCACTGCATAGGTTTCAAACAAGTCAGCCGCCATGCCTGCGCAATCGCCAACGTTGTCGCCGACGTTGTCTGCAATCACAGCTGGGTTGCGAGGATCGTCTTCTGGAATGCCTGCTTCGACTTTGCCCACCAAGTCAGCACCTACGTCGGCACCCTTGGTGAAAATCCCACCACCCAAGCGAGCAAAAATCGAGATCAAAGACGAGCCAAAGGCCAAACCCATGAGGGGGCTCAGTTGGGTCACCAAGTCGGGGCTGTTGGCGCCACTGGCTTGCAGGTATGCATAGAAGCCACCCACACCCAATAAACCAAGGCCAACCACCAACATGCCGGTAATGGCGCCGCCTTTAAAAGCCACAGAAAGTGCGGCCGCAATTCCTTGGGTGGCTGCTTGTGCCGTACGCACATTGGCTCTTACGGAAACGTTCATGCCGATGAAGCCACAAGCTCCTGACAGGACAGAACCCACAATGAACCCCACTGCGGTTTGAATGCCTAGAAAAATTCCGATCAAAACCGTGAGCACGATGCCTACGATTGCAATGGTTCGATACTGACGCGCCAGATAGGCGGAAGCTCCTTGCTGAATGGCTGCGGCAATTTCTTGCATTCGAGCGTTTCCAGCATCCAGAGAAAGAATCGATGAGCGGGCCCAAAAACCGTAAACCACGGCCAACAGTCCGCACGCGAGCGCAAACCACAAAGCTGTATTGCTGATCATCGTGACTCCATGAAAGTGATGTAAACCGTATCAATTTAAGCGATTCCGCGCTTATTTCTTTCAGATTGAAAGCCGGTTGAAAGTAAAATCCGGGTAAATACTGACTTTGCTCAACTTTTGGCCTTCGTGCCACTTTACTTAGAGGTTCAACATGTCACTTGACAACGTCACCCCCGGTCCCAAGGCTCCCGATGAGTTTCACGTCATCATCGAAATTCCGATGAATGCCGATCCCATCAAATATGAAGTTGACAAAGAAACCGGTGCAATATTTGTAGATCGCTTCATGTCTACAGCCATGCACTATCCCACCAACTATGGCTACGTTCCCAAGACCATTGCGGGCGATGGCGATCCAGTTGATGTATTGGTGGTGACCCCTGTTCCCTTGATCCCTGGTGTGGTAGTCAAGTGCCGTCCTATTGGCATTCTCAAAATGCAAGACGAAGCAGGCGACGACGCCAAGGTATTGGCAGTTCCCGTTAGCAAATTGCTCTCCCTTTATGACCGTTGGCAAAAGCCTGAAGACTTGAGTCCTATTCGTTTGAAAACCATCTCTCACTTCTTTGAGCACTACAAAGACCTCGAAGCCGGTAAGTGGGTCAAGGTACTCGGCTGGGAAGGTCCTGAGGCTGCCCGCGAAGAAATTCGCCAAGGCATGCAGGCGTACCAAAAAGCCTAAATAGCCTCTCCCGAGGCTTGACGCATGGGCAATTCTGGTCTTACAAGTTCGTTGCGAGTTGCCGTTGCACAGCTCAATTTTGTGGTGGGCGATTTGCATGGCAACGCCCAGCGCATCATCGACGCGGCGCATGCTGCCCACGCTCAGGGCGCGCAGGTTCTGATCACGCCCGAGTTGGCTATATCAGGCTACGCTGCTGAAGATCTTTACCTCAGGCCTGGCTTTCTTCAATCATGTCAAGTACAACTTGACCGCATTGCCAATGAGCTTGCCTCTCTTGACGACATGTTGGTGCTTGTGGGGCACCCCCATGCGATTAGCTCTTTTGAAGCTGGCAAATCTCGAAGTCACTTCACGCCTGCTTGTGTGAACATGGCATCCGCCTTGTCTGGTGGCAAGGTCGTTGCAACCTATACCAAATGGTATTTGCCCAACTATCAAGTCTTTGACGAGAGAAGGTACTTCAAACCTGGTCATCAGGCGACGGTTTTGGAGTGGAAAGGACACCGCCTGGGTATATTGATTTGTGAGGATGCTTGGTACCCAGAGCCAGCTGCAGCAGCCCTTCAAGAAGGCGCCGAATTGCTTTTGGTTCTGAACGCCTCTCCTTTTCATGTCGGCAAGCGAGTCGAGCGAGAAGGGCAGATGGCGCTTCGAGTGGCAGAGACAGGGCTACCCTTGCTTTACGCTCACTTGGTAGGCGGTCAAGACGAAGTTGTATTCGAGGGCAATAGTTTTGCCGTAGCAGCATCGGGTCAAGTTCAAGTCCGTGCATTGGCTTTTCAAGAAGACCTGCCGTGCTGGGACTACAACCCAAACACCCAAAGCTGGGTAGGCGCTTTGGCGCCGCCTCAAGAACCGATGCAAGAGTTATGGCATGCACTGGTTTTGGGCGTACGAGATTACATTCAAAAAAATCGATTCCCATCCGTTTGTTTGGGTTTGTCGGGGGGAATTGATTCAGCCATTGTGATGGCCATCGCCGTTGATGCATTAGGGGCTGATCGCGTCCGTGCAGTCATGATGCCTTCGCCTTATACGGCAGAGATCTCATGGCTTGATGCAAGAGAAATGGCACGTCGCTTGGGTGTCCGTTACGACGAGTGGTCGATTGTTTCCGTGTTTGAAAGCTTACAGGGTGTCTTGGCTCACGAATTTGCTGGCTTGGCAGCAGACACCACTGAAGAAAATTTACAGGCCCGAATTCGAGGCACGTTGCTGATGGCGCTCTCCAATAAGACGGGCGCATTGGTACTGACCACGGGCAACAAAAGTGAAATGGCCACTGGTTATTGCACTCTCTATGGAGACATGGCGGGAGGCTTTGCGGTGATCAAAGATGTGGTCAAAACTCGAGTGTTCGAGTTGGCTCGATGGCGAAACTTGAACGACCCGTACCAAACGGGAGCATCACCCATACCCGAGCGCATCATCACGCGCCCGCCAAGCGCCGAGCTGCGGCCCGATCAAACTGATCAAGATACGTTGCCTGCGTATGACATTCTCGATGCCATCATCGCCTTGTACATGGAAGAAGATGTCAGCCCGGCAGACATCATGGCGCGTGGATACGCTCAGTCTGATGTCGAGCAAGTCGTTCGCCTGATACGCTTGAACGAATACAAACGCAGGCAAGCCCCAATTGGAATTCGTGTCACCCATCGAAGTTTTGGGCGTGATTGGAGATACCCAATCACCAATCAATACGTGCAACTGTGATCACTTCTCTCGCTGCGTGTTAAAGTTGCAAGAATTATTTGTTACTTCTATTTTTCGGGATCGCGCATGAAACAAATCACTGCTGTTATCAAGCCATTCAAACTCGAAGAGGTACGTGAAGCCTTGGCCGAACAAGGGGTCAATGGGTTGACGGTTACCGAAGTGAAGGG
>JBEDMU010000121.1:0-12922 GCA_041170945.1 Pseudomonadota bacterium | reverse complement strand
TATTCAGGTCGTCCATCAAGCTCTCTTTGGCCATCAGCACAGCTTTTTCGGCGGTGCCGCCGATGCCGATACCCAACATGCCCGGTGGGCACCATCCGGCACCCATAGTGGGCACTGTTTTGATGACCCAGTCCACCAAGCTGTCGCTCGGATTGAGCATGACCATTTTGGATTTGTTTTCCGAACCACCTCCCTTGGCAGCAACGGTGACTTCGAGTTTGTCGCCGGGCACGATTTCGGTAAAGATCACAGCGGGCGAGTTGTCTTTGGTGTTTTTGCGAGCAAAGTGAGGGTCAGCCACTACCGAGGCGCGCAATGCGTTATCGGGGTTCAAGTAGCCACGTCGCACGCCTTCATTGATGGCGTCATCAAGGCTGCCGTTGAAGCCCTCCCATTTCACGTCCATTCCCACTTTTAAAAACACGTTCACGATGCCAGTGTCTTGACAAATGGGGCGATGACCCATGGCACTCATTTTGCTGTTGGTCAGAATTTGAGCCATGGCATCTTTGGCTGCCGGCGATTGCTCCATGGCATAGGCGCGGGCCAAATGAGCAATGTAATCGGCAGGGTGGTAGTAGCTGATGTATTGCAATGCGGCCGCAATCGATTCAATGAGGTCGTTTTGACGGATGGTGCTCATGAGGCGCTCCGATGAGAGGGTTGAGATGAGAGAAAGGAGTAAGCGAGAAAACTCAATGGTCTTCTTCTGATTGGTTGTGAGGCATCAAGCGATCGGCCAATGCAATGGCCAATGCGCTCAGCAGAAACGTGATATGAATCAGCGTTTGCCAAATCAACACTTTTTCTTCGTAGTTGCCAGCGTTGATAAAAGTTTTGAGCAGGTGAATGGATGAAATGCCAATGATGGCAGTGGCCAACTTCACTTTCAGCACCGAGGCGTTGACGTGACTCAGCCATTCGGGTTGATCGGGGTGGCCTTCAAGGTTCATTCGGCTCACAAAGGTTTCGTAGCCTCCCACAATCACCATGATCAACAAATTAGAGATCATGACCACATCAATCAGCGCCAACACCACCAACATGATGATCGTCTCGTTGAGATGGGTGACGGCCAAGTCAGATTTGTAACCGATGCTGGTCACCAATGCGTCCAGAGCTGCTTGATTGCCAAATGCAGCCTCAATCAGGTGAACCAACTCAACCCAAAAGTGATAAACGTAAAGGCCCTGAGCGGCAATCAAACCCAAATAAAGGGGCAGTTGCAACCAACGGCTGGCAAAAATCAGGCCGGGTAATGTGCGAATAGAGGCGTGTGATTTGGAAGTCATGGTTCAATCGTCGAAAATGTGTCAACAGTTTGAGCTAGTGCAAGTTCAATTGTAGGCGCGACTCTGGGGCTTGTGTCTACGTAAGAAGTGCGTAAGAGCCAACCCTCAAAGTCTTGTGGTTACTCATTCCTATAAGGCAACACTGAGGAGCTTACGCATGTCTGCCAATTCTTCGTCCATTGAATCCACCCTGGTTGAAAACCGTGTCTTCGAGCCTTCGGCCGCATTCAAATCGGCTGCTCGCATTTCTGGCATGGATGCCTATAACGCTTTGTGCAAAGAGGCTGAGCAAGATTACCAAGGCTTTTGGGGCAAGCGCGCCCGTGAGGTGCTTACATGGCACAAGCCCTTTACCCAAGTTCTCGACGAATCCAACAAACCCTTCTACAAGTGGTTTGCCGACGGCGAACTCAATGCTTCGTTCAACTGTCTTGATCGCCACATGGGCACGCCCGTCGAAAACAAAACGGCCATCATTTTTGAAGCCGACGGCGGCGAAGTCACCAAAGTCACGTACAAAGAACTGCTGGCCAAGGTCAGCCAGTTTGCCAACGTGCTCAAAAGCAAGGGCGTCAAAAAGGGCGACCGCGTTGTGATCTACATGCCCATGACCATTGAAGGTGTGGTGGCCATGCAGGCTTGCGCGCGTATTGGCGCAACCCACTCGGTGGTGTTTGGTGGTTTCTCAGCAGGTGCCTTGCGCGATCGCGTGCAAGATGCAGGTGCGGTGGCCATCGTCACCTCCAACTACCAAATGCGTGGCGGCAAAGAATTGCCCCTCAAAACCATTGTCGATGAAGCCATTGGTTTGGGTGGTTGCGAGTCGGTCAAGAGCGTCATCGTGTTCCAGCGCACGCCCACAGCGGTCAACATGGTGGCGGGTCGCGATTGCCTCATGCACGAAGAAATGGCCAAGCAATCCACCGATTGCCCAGCTGAAATGGTGGGTGCCGAGCATCCTCTGTTTGTGCTTTACACATCGGGCTCAACAGGCAAACCCAAGGGCGTGCAACACAGCACCGGCGGTTATTTGCTGTGGGCCAACCTCACCATGCAGTGGACTTTCGACCTGAAAGACAACGATGTGTTCTGGTGTACAGCCGATATTGGCTGGATCACTGGACACAGCTATGTGGCCTATGGTCCCTTGGCAGCAGGTGCTACCCAAATCGTATTCGAAGGCGTGCCCACTTATCCCAACGCAGGTCGTTTCTGGCAAATGATCGAGCGTCACAAGTGCACCATTTTCTACACGGCTCCCACGGCCATTCGCTCTCTCATCAAAGCGTCTGATACAGACGAAAAAGTCCATCCCAAAAATTGGGATCTCTCATCCTTGCGTCTCATGGGTTCAGTCGGCGAACCCATTAACCCAGAAGCCTGGATGTGGTACTACAAACACGTGGGTGGCGAGCGTTGCCCCATTGTGGATACGTTCTGGCAAACCGAAACCGGTGGTCACATGATCACGCCTTTGCCTGGTGCCACACCTTTGGTTCCTGGTTCTTGTACATTGCCCTTGCCTGGCATCACCACTGCTATCGTCGACGAACAAGGCGGCGATGTGGCCAACGGAGCCGGTGGTATTTTGGTCGTTAAAAAGCCATGGCCTTCCATGATTCGTACCATTTGGGGTGACCCCGACCGCTTCATCAAGAGCTACTTCCCCGAAGAGCTCAAGGGTTACTACCTGGCGGGCGACGGTGCTGTGCGCAGTGCCGATCGTGGCTACTTCCGCATCACCGGTCGTATCGACGATGTGCTTAACGTGTCGGGTCACCGCATGGGCACCATGGAAATCGAATCAGCCTTGGTGGGCAAATCAGACCTCGTGGCAGAAGCTGCGGTGGTGGGTCGTCCCGACGACCTCACAGGCGAGGCCATTGTGGCCTTCGTGGTGCTCAAACGTCCTCGCCCCACAGGCGACGAAGCCAAAGAAATTGCCAAAATCCTGCGCGACTGGGTGGGCAAAGAAATTGGCCCTATCGCCAAGCCCAAAGACATTCGTTTTGGCGACAACTTGCCCAAAACTCGCTCGGGCAAAATCATGCGTCGTTTGTTGCGCTCGGTGGCCAAAGGAGAGGCCATCACACAAGACATCTCAACGCTTGAAAACCCAGCTATCCTTGAGCAGTTGGCGCAAAACAACTGATCATTTTTAACATCAATTTTATTAATCGATGTATTAAAAAGGTTTTCACCCAGAAGCTCCCCGTCAGGGGACTTCCGGGTTATCATTCGAAACGTCAATCCACCAACCCATTTCCATCACGGAGATTTTGAATATGAAACGTCTCGTCATCGCTGCATCCGTTGCTGCAATGTCTACATTCGCCATGGCAGGCGAACTGCCCGCCGAATTCAAAAACAACGGCTGCGCCGCTTGCCACAAAGACGACGCTAAGTCTGTTGGCCCTTCTTACAAAGATGTTGCCAAAAAATACGCAGGCCAAGCAGATGCAGCTACCAAGCTGGCTGCCAAAGTCAAGGCCGGTGGCAAGGGCGTGTGGGGTCCTATTCCTATGCCCGCCAACCCCAAAGTGTCTGATGCAGACATGAAAAAAATGATCGACTACATTCTGTCACTCAAGTAATCAGAACTGGCCGACATCAAAACCCGCCTCAAGGCGGGTTTTTTATTTCACAATTCAAACATGCTCATACATCCCCAATTTGATCCAGTGGCTTTGCAAGTGGGGCCGATTGCTGTGCATTGGTACGGTATCAGCTACTTGGTAGCGTTTGCCCTTTTTTGGTGGTTGGCTCGTTTGCGCTTGCAACAACCCAGCATGCAAGCACTGGCTCAGCACGCGTCTGGGCGCTTTCAACCACAACATGTAGATGATTTGTTGTTTTATGGGGTCATCGGAGTGCTGCTTGGGGGGCGTTTGGGTTACATCGTCTTTTATCAACCTTTGTATTTTTTGCAACACCCATTTGAAGTGTTTGCTGTGTGGCAAGGAGGCATGAGCTTTCATGGTGGCATGCTGGGGGTGTTAGTGGCCATGTGGGTTTTTGCGCGCCGTCATCAAAGTCATTTTTGGATCATCACCGACTGGATAGCACCCGCAGTGCCTTTGGGTTTGGCCAGCGGTCGTATGGGTAATTTCATCAATGGTGAGTTGTGGGGCAGGGTGGTGTCTTCTGACCTGCCTTGGGCGATGGTGTTTCCACATGCGGGTGCTGAAGCTCGTCACCCTTCGCAGCTGTACCAATTTGCCCTAGAGGGCGTCTTGTTGTTCGTGGTGCTGTGGGTGATGAGCAAGCGTCCACAGTTGACGGGCCGCATTTCAGCTGCTTTTCTAGTTGGCTATGGCGCCATGCGTTTCGTCGCCGAATATTTTCGCGAGCCCGATGCTCACTTGGGTTTATTGGGGCTGGGTTTAAGCATGGGACAATGGCTGTGCATTCCCATGATCATGTTGGGAATCTTCATTTGGGTTTGGGTGCCTCGCACCAGCGGTCCCAGGACGACAACATCATGAGTGTTAACCTTTACCAAGCCTTGCACCAAGGCTTCCCCCAAGATCTAACTCAGATAGCCATTACCACCGACAGTGGGTTGCATTACAGCTGGCAAGACCTTGATCGTGCCAGCGCCATGATCGCGCATTTGCTCATGTCGTTCGAGTTGCCGCCCCAAGCCCGTGTGTTGGCCAAGCTCGATAAGTCAGTTGAGGCATTGATGCTTTATTTGGCTTGCTTGCGCAGTGGTTTGGTTTATGTGCCCATCAACCCATCGTTTCAAGCGGCTGAAACCGAATTCTTTCTAAAAGATGCCGAACCCGCCTTGGTGGTTTGTCCTCCCGATCAGTTTGCTTGGGTCAGCCGAATGGCCTACAAGGTTCCGGTGCGGGCGGTATTTACGTTGGGCGCGTCACGTGATGGCAGCTTACTGGAGCGTGCAGCACACCTGCCTGACTCGTACACCCCCTATCGAACGGGTGAAGACGATTTGGCTGCCATCATTTACACCAGCGGCACCACTGGCATCAGTCGGGGGGCTATGCTCACCCATCGGCAATTGTTGGCCAATGCACAGGTGTTGAAAGATCACTGGCAGATCAAGGCCAGTGATGTCCTGTTGCATGCCTTGCCCACCTACCACGTGCATGGTTTGTTTGTGGCCATCCATTCCTTATTGTTGGCAGGCGCCAGCCTCAAGTGGATGCGCAAGTTCGAACCTCAATCGGCCATTGCGTCTATGCGAGACGCCACGATTTTTATGGGGGTTCCGACTTATTACATTCGCATGTTGGGTGAACCAGCTTTGGGTCCGCAGGCCGTCAAATCGATGCGCTTGTTTGTGTCTGGCAGTGCCCCGCTCAAGGTCGAAACGTTCAAGGCGTGGTTGCAGCGCACCCGTCGTCCCATTGTCGAACGCTATGGCATGAGTGAAACCGTCATTTTGTGTTCAAACCCCATAGAAGAGGCTCACACTTCTCATCAAACGGGCGCGATTCGTGCGGGTAGTGTGGGTCCAGCATTGCCCGGGGTGTCTTTGAGGTTGGTCAACGATCAAAATCAATCGTGCGGTCAAGGCGAAGTGGGCCATGTTCAAGTACGTGCTGATTCTGTGTTTGAGGGGTACTGGAAAAATACCGAGTCTCTGTCCAATGATTTCACGGCAGATGGCTATTTCAAAACTGGTGACATAGGTCGTTTCGACGACGACGGTTACCTGTATTTGGTGGGTCGGTCCAAAGACGTCATCATCACCGGTGGCTGCAATGTATATCCTGCCGAAATCGAGCAGGTGATCATGCAAATTCAAGGTTTGGCCGAATGTGCGGTCATTGGCGTTCCACATCCAGACTTTGGCGAGGCGGTGGTTGCGGTTGTAGCACCAGCCTTTGATGCCGATGTAGATACCTTGCAAATCATTGCGCATTGTCGACATCAGTTGGCGCCCTACAAAGTTCCTAAGCAAGTCTTGGTCATGCAACGCTTGCCCCGAAATGCTGCTCGAATGGTTCAAAAATCCTTGCTACGAGAGCAATGGCAGCACTTGTTTGACGAAGCTGATCGACCCCTTGAGTCCCGCGAATGAGTTCTCCCTTTTCTTTGCAAGAGCACCGGGGCCTGCTCGACGTTCAAGACGATTTTCGATCGCTCGATGATCCCACCGAGCTCGAAGCGTTTACCCAAACCATTCAAGAACCCGATCAGTTGCCGGTGTGTGTGTCCAGCATGGTGGTGCAGGGCATGTACTGTGCTGCATGTGCAGATGCGGTTGAGGCCGCCGTTAGAGCCATTCCAGGGGTCGAATTAGCTCGCCTCAATGCGGCTACCAGGCGCATACAAGTGCGCTGGAATCCGGCCATTACCCAAGCCTCTCGCTGGGCTCGTGCAGCAGGTGAGCGTGGCTACCGCTTGCTGCCTTCTAGTCAGGCCATGAGCTTGACCGAGCGCATGGTGGAGTCGCGCAAGGTCATGTGGCGATTGTTTGTAGCTGGGTTTTGCATGATGCAAGTCATGATGTACTCGTGGCCCCTCTACTTTGCAAGTGCTTCAACCATTCCGCCCGATTTGGCTTATCTGCTCCGGTGGGCCAGTTGGCTGCTCACTGTTCCTGTCTTGCTGTTTGCTGCACAGCCTTTTTTTGCCAGCGCATGGCGTGACCTCAAAGCCATGCGTATCGGCATGGATGTTCCAGTGTCGCTGGGCATTTTGTTGGCATTTGGGGCCAGCTCGTTGGCGACGTTCGAGCCCAATGGAGTATTGGGAGCTGACATTTGGTTTGACTCGGTGACCATGCTGGTGTTTTTTTTGTTGTCAGGGCGTTTTTTAGAGTCGCGCGTGCGAGAAAAAACCGCAGGTGCACTCGAAGCCCTGATGAACCGTTTGCCAGATGCCTGTGAGCGCAAAACGCCCTCGGGTGAATGGGCCCTCGTCTCGGTGCGACAGCTCAAAGCCGGAGACTTGGTCCGTATCGAGCCAGGCAAGGCCTTCCCTGGCGATGGGGTGGTGGTCAAGGGAACTGCGATGGCCGACGAATCGTTGCTTACTGGCGAGTCGACACCAGTGATGCATGCCACCGGCGATTCCGTCATTGCCGGTAGTATCAATTTGTCTGAGTGGGTGGTGATTCGCTTGCAACAGGTCGGAGCAGGAACACGCTACGCCCACATTGTGCGCATGATGGAAGAGGCTTCATTGCAAAAGCCTCGTATGGCCTATTTGGTTGATCGCTTGGCTGCTCCATTTTTGGTGGCCATAGTCGTGGTCGCCGTTTTTGCAGGATGGTACTGGTGGAGCGACAGTCCATCGCGTGCCCTTCAAATTGCAGTAGCAGTGCTGATTGTGACTTGTCCTTGTGCACTGTCATTGGCCACGCCGGCCGCTTTGTTGGCCAGTTCGGGGGCGGTGGCTCGACGGGGAACCTTGGTGCGCAAGGTGCAAGCCTTTGAAACCTTGGCTCAAGTGCGGCATGTGGTGTTTGACAAAACAGGCACCTTGACCCAAGAGCCCATGACCCTCGCGCGCGAAGTATTGGCACCCAACAAGCAACTCAGCCTTGAGCTTTGGAGCAAGCTTGGTCAGGCTGCTTCCCAATCGCGCCACCCTGCATCGAAGGCATTGGTGGCTCACGTTCTATCCATGGGTGCACAGGATTCGAATTCGGCTGCAGAACTCAAGGTGCACGAAGAGCCTGGCATGGGCTTGAGTTGGATCGATCCCGTCACAGGATTGGAATGGCGCTTGGGACGTCAAGAGTGGGTTGGTGAGGTCGATCCCGCCATGGCACAGGCTGGTGCCCATCCACAAGGCCCTGTGACATGGTTGGGGTGTCAAGGTAAATGTTGGGCCATGCTGGAGTGGCGCGAAACCCTGTTGCCCGATGCCATTTCTAGTGTGCGTAGCCTGCAGCAACAGGGGTTACAACTTCATTTGTTGTCAGGCGATCACCCACGTTCGGTGGGTCGTTTGGCGCAAGAGGTGGGGGTAGAGCGGTGGCACGCGGGCGCTAGCCCTCAAGACAAATTGACATATGTCAAGCAACTTCAAGATTCTGGATCCAAGGTTTGGTTCATTGGAGATGGCGTTAACGATGCCCCCGTGATGGCCCAAGCCGATGTCAGCTCGGCCATTGGACGTGGCGCGCCCTTGGCGCAAGCCCATTCTGACTTCATCATTCAAGGTCAAAACTTGGGTCAAATTCCAGTTCTGTATACCGTGAGTATGCAAACCATGAAAGTTATTGGTCAGAATCTTTGGTGGGCTATTGCCTACAATCTCGTTGGAATACCCTTAGCTGTTTTGGGTGTTTTGACACCATGGGTGGCAGGATTGGGAATGGCTCTCAGTTCTTTGTTGGTCGTGACCAACGCCCTCAGGTTGTTAAGACACTAAAATACTGGGGGTAGTGATTTGATTTTTCGCAACCCCAATCTGGAATCCCATTTGGACATTCTTTTTCTGCTCATCCCGCTGTCGGTGGTCTTGGTGATCGCCATCATCGGTTTGTTTTGGTGGGCACTCAACAATGGTCAATTCGACCATATCGAGGGTGAGGGGTCACGAATTTTGCAAGACGACTGAGGGTGACAGTCGTCGCAGCGTTTTTTGAGTATTGACATCGACAATTTAGGAGAACCACATGTCTGTTGCTGATGTTGCCGGTCCCGCACCGGTTTACAACGACAAGCCAGTCAGGCAATTTGCCTTCATGGCTGTCGTATGGGGAATTGTGGGCATGCTCGTGGGCGTCATCATTGCCGCCCAGTTGGCATGGCCAGAGTTCCTGGGAGGAATCGATTTCCTCAGTTACGGTCGTCTGCGCCCACTGCACACCAATGCGGTGATTTTTGCGTTTGGTGGCTCGGGTTTGTTCGCAACAGCGTACTACGTGGTTCAGCGAACCAATCAAACCACGTTGTTTGCTCCTAAGTTGGCTGCATTCACCTTCTGGGGCTGGATGTTGGTCATCGTATTGGCAGCCATCACCTTGCCTTTGGGCTACACGCAGTCCAAAGAGTACGCAGAGCTGGAATGGCCCATTGACTTGCTGATTGCAGTGGTATGGGTGGCTTTTGCCATTGTGTTCTTTGGCACCATCGGCACTCGCAAGGTTCGTCACATTTATGTGGCTAACTGGTTCTACGGTGCCTTCATCATTGCGGTGGCTTTGCTGCACATTGTCAACAGTGCTGCCATGCCCGTTGAGTTTCTCAAGTCTTACTCGGCATACGCGGGTGCACAAGACGCCATGGTTCAGTGGTGGTACGGTCACAATGCCGTGGGCTTCTTCCTGACAGCAGGTTTCTTGGGCATGATGTATTACTTTGTGCCCAAGCAAGCCAACCGTCCCGTGTACAGCTATCGCTTGTCGATCGTGCACTTCTGGGCGCTGATTTTTACCTACATGTGGGCAGGTCCTCACCACTTGCACTACACCGCTTTGCCCGATTGGACTCAGTCTCTGGGCATGATCTTCTCGCTGATTTTGTTGGCTCCTAGCTGGGGTGGCATGATCAACGGCATCATGACCTTGTCTGGCGCATGGCACAAATTGCGTGACGACCCCATCTTGCGTTTCTTGATCGTGTCTTTGTCGTTCTACGGCATGTCCACTTTCGAAGGCCCCATGATGGCCATCAAAACGGTGAACGCCTTGTCTCATTACACCGATTGGACCGTGGGCCACGTGCACTCGGGTGCCTTGGGTTGGGTGGGTCTGGTGACCATGGGTTCTTTGTATTACCTCATTCCCCGCTTGTTTGGCCGTACATCTATGTACTCGGTTAAAGCCATCGAAGTTCACTTCTGGGTGGCCACCATCGGTATCGTTCTGTACATCGCCGCAATGTGGATTGCCGGGGTGATGCAAGGTTTGATGTGGCGTTCTATCAACGCCGACGGCACACTCACCTTCACGTTTGTGGAGTCGGTCAAAGCTACCTATCCCTACTACGTGATCCGCTTCAGCGGTGGTGTTCTGTACCTGTCGGGTATGTGCATCATGCTCTGGAACACCGTCATGACCATTCGCAATGCCAACCCCGCACCTCAGGGTGTGTCTGGCAAAGCGGCTGCCGTATAAGTTGAGGAGTCGTCAACATGAGTTCACACAACAATCAAGGCGGCTTCACACACGAGAAGCTCGAGACCAACAACACGCTGATGATCATTTTCATCACCTTGGTGTTGTTGGTGGGCGGTCTCGTTGAAATCGTGCCCCTGTTTTTCCAACACTCCACCACCAAACCGGTCGATGGCATGAAGCCCTACACCGCTGTTCAGCTGGCAGGGCGTGACATTTATCAGCGCGAAGGCTGCTACGGTTGCCACTCGCAGATGATCCGTCCTTTCCAGGCCGAAACCCTGCGTTATGGCGCCTATTCCAAAGCGGGTGAGTCCGTTTGGGATCACCCCTTCCAATGGGGTTCCAAGCGTACTGGTCCCGACCTGGCCCGTGTGGGTGGACGTTACAGCGATGAATGGCATCGTGTTCACTTGAACAATCCTCGTGATGTGGTGCCTGAATCCAACATGCCTTCTTACCCCTGGCTGTTCGAGCGCAAGGTGGCAGCACAAGGTTTGCCAGCTCGCATGAAGGCCATGCAAACCTTGGGTGTGCCCTACACCGACGAGGAAATTGCCAAGGCAGCCGATGACGCCAAAGACGTTTTGGAGTCTGAAGCTTTGATCGCATACCTGCAGGTGCTGGGTACCGCCAGCGGAGCCCAGCAGTAATTCGGAGGGTCATCCATGGACATCAACGACGCTCGATCCGTTGTCACAGTCATCAGCTTGGCGGTGTTTGTCGCCATCGTGGTGTGGGCATGGTCTCGCCGCAACAAATCGTCTTTTGACGAAGCTGCGCAGTTGCCGTTCAAGGGTGACCAATAACACCGCTATCTGCAGAACGAAAGAAACATCATGAATGATTTTGTCACTCCCTTCTGGGCCTGGTTTGTGGCTGTTGCCACCATGGCCAGTATTGCGTGGTGTGGATGGCTCTTGTGGGCCACCTCTAAAACCACGGTGAGCACCGCTGAAGACAACACCACCGGTCACGTGTGGGACGGTAACCTCCGCGAAATGAACAACCCCTTGCCTCGTTGGTGGGTAGGTTTGTTCATCCTCACCGTGATCTTCTCCTTGGCTTATGTGTTTCTGTACCCCACGCTGGGCAAAACACAGGGTCAATTGGGTTGGTCTTCCACAGGTCAGCACGCATCTGAAGTGAAAGCCTACCAAGAAAAAATTGGACCGTTGTACGCAGGTTATGCGGCCAAAGCCATTCCTGAGCTGTCCAAAGACACTCAAGCCATGGCTGTGGGCGAGCGCCTGTTCATGAACTATTGTGCTCAGTGCCATGGTTCCGATGCACGTGGCGGCAAGAGCTTCCCCAACTTGGCCGACAAAGATTGGCTGGGAGATGGGTCACCCGAGTACATCGTGGCCACCATTACCGAAGGTCGCATGGGCATGATGCCTCCCATGGGCGAGTCGGTGGGTACACCCGAGCAAGTTCAAAACCTGGCCCTTTACGTCATGAGCCTCTCTGGCGAAAAAGTGGACGCTGCTAAAGCGGCTGCTGGTAAAGCCTCGTTTGAAGTTTGTGCGGCTTGTCACGGTGCCGATGCCAAGGGCATGGCGGCTACTGGCGCCCCCAACCTGACCGACAACATTTGGTTGCATGGTTACGGCACAGAACACGTGGTCAAGATGATCAACAACGGCATGACCAACGTTATGCCTGCTCAAAACAAGTTGTTGACCAAAGACCAAATTCACGTGTTGGCCAGCTATGTTTGGGGTTTGTCAAACAAATAACACTTGAGCCTTTGCTGTTGCAAGGAGTCCATCTCTGCAATTGCGATTGATCAATTGATACAAGGAAAGCGCCTTTGGGCGCTTTCTTTTTTGGTTCAATGGGTAAACGATCTTTTACAATAACGTGTATACGATTTGATTGGGGATATACATGAGTTCAGCGCAACCTACAGACAACCAACCAGCCAAAGAGCAGGTGGTGTCGCTGTACAAGGCACAGGCCAAAATTTACGCCAAATCCGTTAAAGGGCTGTTCAACACTTGGCGCTGGATTTTTGTTTGGCTCACGCAAATCATCTATTACGGTTTGCCTTGGTTGCCTTGGAATGGTCGTCAAGCGGTGCTGTTCGACTTAGAAGCTCGTCGCTTCTATATTTTCGACTTGGTGTTGTATCCCCAAGACTTTATTTATCTCACCGGCATGCTGGTGATTTCAGCCTACTCGTTGTTTTTGTTTACTGCTGTGGCCGGGCGCTTGTGGTGTGGCTATGCCTGCCCACAAACGGTTTACTCAGAGATCTTCATGTGGATCGAACGCAAGGTCGAAGGTGACCGTGGCGAGCGCATGCGTCTAGACAAATCTGATTTTGGAGCAGTCAAATTTGGACGCAAGTTTGCCAAACAAACCTTGTGGATCATGTTTGCTTTGTGGACGGGCTTTACCTTTATTGGCTACTTTGCCCCCATCAAAACGCTGTTTGCATCGGTGGCTTCGCTCAGTTTGGGTCCTTGGCAAACCTTCTGGATTTTGTTTTACAGCTTTGCCACCTATGGCAATGCTGGCTTTATGCGTGAACAGGTGTGCAAATACATGTGCCCTTATGCACGCTTTCAAAGCGCCATGTTTG
>JBEDMU010000120.1:0-10094 GCA_041170945.1 Pseudomonadota bacterium | reverse complement strand
AGCTCAACCGCACCGAGGCCCAAAAAATACTGTCGATCACCCAACTGCAAGCAGGTGGCGGTCAAGTGGCCTTGTTTTCAGCGCTCAAAAAACAGGGCCTGGACGCTCCCGCCCAAGCCCTTTGGTCGTGGTCTCACCACGATGCCGAAAACGAGTAACTCGCCTTCGACATCAGCTCACCATCACAAGCCAGCAGCCGCACGCAGCGCAGCAGCCTTGTCAGTGCGCTCCCAAGTGAACTCAGGTTCGTTGCGGCCAAAATGGCCGTAAGCGGCTGTCTTTTGGTAAATGGGGCGCAGCAAATCGAGCATCTGAATGATGCCTTTCGGACGCAAATCAAAATGCTCGCGCACCAATTGGGCGATTTTGTCGTCAGCAATCACCCCAGTGCCTTCGGTGTAAACCGTGATGTTCATGGGCTCGGCCACTCCAATAGCGTAAGCCACCTGAATTTGACATTGGCGCGCCAAACCAGCTGCCACCACGTTTTTGGCTACATAACGCGCAGCATAGGCAGCTGAACGATCGACCTTGGATGGGTCTTTGCCGCTGAACGCTCCACCGCCGTGAGGGCAAGCTCCACCATAGGTATCGACAATGATTTTTCGCCCCGTCAAACCGCAGTCGCCCTGAGGGCCACCAATCACAAATCGACCGGTCGGATTGATGAGGTAGCGGGTGTTCTGAATCCACTCTTTGGGCAACACCGGCTTGATGATTTCTTCGATGACCGCTTCGATGAAAGAGTCTTTCATCTTGGTCGATGTTTCTGACTGATCGGGGCTGTGTTGAGTAGACAGAACCACTGTGTCGATGCTGTGGGGCTTGCCATCGACATAACGCATGGTCACCTGGCTCTTGGCGTCGGGTCGCAAGAAAGGCAACTTGCCACTTTTGCGCAACTGCGCTTGGCGCTCAACCAATCGGTGCGAAAAATAAATGGGGGCAGGCATCAACTCAGGCGTCTCGTCGCAGGCATAGCCAAACATCAAGCCTTGGTCGCCGGCACCTGTGTTCAAGAAATCATCGGATGCGTGGTCAACCCCTTGTGCGATGTCGTTGGATTGCTTGTCGTAGCACACCATGACCGCGCACCCTTTGTAATCGATGCCGTATTCGGTGTTGTCGTAACCAATGCGCTGAATGGTGTCGCGTGCCACTTGAATGTAGTCGACGTGAGCGTTGGTGGTGATTTCGCCCGCCAACACCACCAAGCCTGTGTTGGTGAGAGTTTCAGCGGCCACCCGCGAACGAGGGTCTTGCTCAAAAATGGCGTCCAGAATGGCATCAGAAATTTGATCGGCCACCTTGTCTGGGTGACCCTCTGATACCGATTCAGAGGTAAAGAGAAAATCGCTGGACATAAAAAAAGCTCCTGGTTTTCATGGGTTTTTCGGCGCTGCCGACCCTGAAAACCTGAAGCCTGGCGAACGCTTTAGCGGAAATTTATGAATCGCCCCGCAAGTTGTTCAGTAACTCGGCGATGTCGCTATTGTATCCAAGGTAAAGTGTGGGGGTCAAATCACCATGCTCTCGTCATGAGCATTCAGAATTTAGAAAGGACCCCAGTGGCATGACTTGGCTGCGAATATGGCTGCGCAATGGACATCGCATGCCCTTGTGGTTGAGTCACCTGCTGGGCGCTTGGGGAGGATGGTTGGTGTGGCTGTTTTCGCCACGCTATCGCCATCGTTGGTGGGTGCATGTACGCAACAGCGGCACCTCATGGTGGCAAGCCTTGCCTTCCATTGCGGGGGCAGGAAAAATGGTGGCTGAATTGCCACATGTCTGGTCAGGCCGCCCTTTGCGAGTTCAATGGCGTGGCGACACTCACATTGCTCAGGCCCTAGAACAACGCCAATCTATTTTATTTTTAACGCCCCATCTGGGAGCCTTCGAGGTGACCCCTCGCGCGTTGGCCAAGCGCTTTCCCGAGACTGAGATGTGCGTGATGTACCGCCCACCTCGCAAGGCTGAGTTGGCGCCACTGCTTGAAGAGATTCGCAACCGTAGCGGCTTGCACGCAGCTCCTGCCAGCCTCAAAGGCGTGCGTCAATTGATGAGTGCCTTGAAACAAGGGCATGCAGTGGGTATCTTGCCCGACCAAGTTCCACCCCAGGGCATGGGCACTTGGGTGCAGCATTTTGGGCAGCCCGCCTACAGCATGACATTGGCAGCACGTCTGGCCCAACAAGCAGACGTGGTGTTATTGGCGTGGGGTGAGCGTTTGAGTTGGGGCAGAGGTTACGTGGTACACGTGAGCCCCGCCCCTACCGCGGTGCCCTTAGATACCGATGAAGCCGTTCAATGTATCAACCACTGGATGGAAGACATGATTCGCGCAGCCCCCGAGCAATACCTATGGGGTTACGACCGTTACAAGTCGCCACGTGTATTGGGCTGACGTCGCACCACCCAACGCAGGGCAAACACACATACACTCAGCACAAACGTCATGCCCATGAAGTCGCCCAAGGCCATGGCCATGGCATCGGCCACCATGTTGTCGGTGGTGCGATTGCCGACCGCGCTGTAGTACAGCACGCTGCTCACACTAGACACCAAGGCCACCACCAAGGCAATGATGATGACCTTGTAATAAGTCAGTGTCAGAAAGTCTGGATCGATGCGCAGTACCTTGACCAATGAGCGGTACACCACAAAAGGCACCAATGCCCACACCAATGCATTGCCAAGATGCTCCAACCAAAGACCACCCCACACTTCGTCAGCTGTCACGGCTCCGGTGAAAGCCACCCCTAGCAACCCCCACCAACCACCGACCATAAAAGCCAAGAGCTTGATGCCCGCGGGCAAAAAGAACCATGAAATGCCTTGCACATGGTTGAGGTCTGTCAATAGCAAAAACTGGACGCGAAACGTCACGCCATAGACGAGCGCAAAAAACGCCGAAACAAAAATTCCATACAGCAGATGACGCATGATGAAAAAATCGTAACGCCTAACCCTCAAACCAAACTGACAAAAACTGGGTGAACACCAAATAATCAGAACCCTGCTTCGCGTTCGGGCGTCGCGCTGATTTTGTGAATGCTCAAATCGGCACCCTCAAACTCCTGCTCAGGATCAAGGCGTATGCCCACCACTTGTTTAAGCAGCCCGTACACCAGTGCGCCCCCCAACAAGGCCACAACGATAGCGAGCGCTGTCATGATGAGTTGCGACATGAAGGCTACACCCCCTGCACCACCCAGCGCTTGCGAGCCAAAAATGCCTGCGGCAATTCCACCCCATGCGCCGCACAGACCATGCAAGGGCCACACGCCCAACACGTCATCGATTTTCCAGCGGTTTTGAGTCAGCGTAAACATATAAACAAACAAAGCGCCAGCCACTGCCCCCGTGACCAAGGCGCCCAAGGGGTGCATCAAATCTGAACCGGCGCACACAGCCACCAGACCAGCCAAAGGGCCGTTGTGCACAAAGCCTGGGTCGTTGCGGCCCACCCACAGCGCCACCAATGTGCCACCCACCATGGCCATGAGCGAGTTGATGGCCACCAAGCCAGAAATTTTGTCGACGGTCTGCGCACTCATCACGTTGAAGCCAAACCAACCGACCGTCAAAATCCAAGCGCCCAATGCCAAAAACGGAATTGACGAAGGCGGATGCGCCGCCATGCGACCATCTTTGGTGTATCGACCTTGACGAGCGCCCAACAGAATCACAGCGGGCAAGGCAATCCATCCACCCATGGCATGCACCACCACTGAACCCGCAAAGTCATGAAAAGGTGCGCCATACGTTTGCTCTAACCAGGCTTGCACTCCGTAGTGACCGTTCCACGCAATGCCTTCAAAGAACGGATACACCAACCCCACCAACAAAGCTGTTGCTGCCAACTGTGGATGAAACTTGGCGCGTTCTGCGATACCTCCTGAAATGATCGCTGGAATGGCGGCCGCAAAGGTGAGCAAAAAGAAAAACTTGGTCAGTTCATAGCCGCTTTTTTGCATGAGCACATCGACCGAGTCGAAAAATGTCACCCCATAAGCCACGAAGTAGCCCACCAAAAAATACGCCAAGGTCGAAACGCCAAAGTCGGTCAAAATTTTGACCAACGCATTCACTTGGTTCTTTTTGCGAACAGTGCCCACTTCCAAAAAAGCAAAGCCCGCATGCATGGCCAACACCATGATGGCACCCAACAAAATAAACAAGACGTTGGTACCCGATTGAAATGCTTCCACAAACAGCTCCCATGTTCAAATTTGGTGAATATGGAAGCAAGAATTGTTCCTGCATTGTTTATCGAAGAATCAATGGGTTAGGCTATTCGCGCAGTCATGACTTGCACCATAATTGTGCGGGCCGTTGAATATGATGACTTAATTGGTGCGTAACCAAAAAGGAAGCGGCGACACAACTCGACATTTACAATGCCAAATTGTGCCGCCGTAGTTCAATGGATAGAACGAGCGCCTCCTAAGCGCTAGATACAGGTTCGATTCCTGTCGGGGGCGCCATCACTGACCGCGACGGTTCAGCAAGGCGTACAACAAAATCGCACCAAAGGTGGCGGTCCCAATGCCACCCAAGGCAAACGGACCAAACTTCAACGTGAAATCGCCAGTGCCCAAAATCAGGGTCACCGCAGCAACGATCAGGTTTTTGTTTTCGCCAAAGTTAACCTTGTTGTCGACCCAAATACGGGCGCCGGCAACTGCAATCAGACCAAACACCACAATCGACACGCCGCCCATCACAGGCAGTGGAATGGCTTGAATGAGCGCGCCAAATTTGGGGCTGAAGCCCAACAGCACGGCCATCAAAGCAGCGACCAAGAAAATAGCCGTGGAGTAAATGCGCGTGGCTGCCATGACGCCAATGTTTTCGGCGTAAGTGGTGACACCCGTGCCGCCCGAGGCACCACTGACCATGGTGGCCACACCGTCGCCAATGAAAGCACGTCCCATGTACACGTCGAGGTTGCGACCGGTCATGGCTGTCACTGCCTTGATGTGCCCCAGGTTTTCGGCCACCAAAATAATCGCCACGGGGGCAATCAGCAGCATGGCATTGGCATCGAACACAGGAGATGCCAAAGTGGGCATACCCAACCATGCGGCGTTGACCACGCCTGATAAATCAAGTGGTTTGCCCAAACCAAGACCATTGGCCAACACGGCGTAAATGATGCTGGCCACAATGAGGCCCACCAAAATCAGCAAGCGTTGGATCATGCCTTTGGTGAACACCGCCACCAAACCCACGCTCACAAACGTTACCAACTGCATCCATGCATCGAAGTTGCCAGCGGCCATGTTTTTAACGGGCACGCCCGCCAAATTCAAACCAATCACCGCTACCACCGAACCGGTGACCACGGGAGGCATGAGCTTTTCGATCCAGCCGGTACCAACGGCCTGAACCACAAACCCAATCAAGGTGTACAGCAAGCCGCAAGCAATGATGCCGCCCAATGCCAATCCGATATTGGCGTTGGGTCCGCCGCCTGCGTAACCCGTGGCCGCAATGACCACGCCAATAAACGCAAAGCTAGAGCCCAAATAGCTGGGCACCTTGCCGCCAGTAATCAGGAAAAAAATCAGGGTGCCAATGCCGCTCATCAAGATGGCCACATTGGGGTCAAACCCCATGAGAATAGGCGCCAATACGGTCGCGCCAAACATGGCGATCACGTGTTGCACACCCATGGCAGCTGTGTGAGGCCACGGCAAACGCTCGTCGGGGGCAATAGCGCCACCTTGCTGGAGCACGGATGGATCTTTAGAAGTCCACTGAAACATTGACATATAGGTTCCTTGTGAGGCGATGTAACGATGAGAATATACTTGACTCCATGATGGAAATTACAGCCCAAGCCCGCCAAAACGTTCATTGGATCAACCATCCGCTGGTTCAGCACAAGCTGACCTTGATGCGCAAGAAAGATGCCAGCACCAGCACCTTTAGGCGTTTGCTCAACGAATTGGCCAGCTTGATGGTCTACGAAGTGTGTCGTGACATGCCACTGCAAGACGTGCAAATCGACACCCCCCTTGAAACCATGACCGGCAAAGTCATCGATGGTAAAAAATTGGTGTTTGCCAGCATCTTGCGTGCAGGCAACGGCATCTTAGATGGTGTGTTGTCGGTGGTGCCAGGCGCCCGCGTGGGGCACATAGGCCTGTACCGCGACCCTCAAACCCTGCAAGCGGTTGAGTACTACTTCAAAATGCCCAAGGCGATGGAAGAGCGGGACGTCATCGTCGTAGACCCCATGCTGGCTACCGGCAACTCGGCTGCTGCCGCCATTACACGCCTCAAAGCCTGCAATCCACGCTCGATCAAATTTTTGTGTTTGCTCACCTGCCCCGAGGGCATCAACACCCTGCACAAAGAGCATCCCGATGTGCCCATTTACACGGCTGCCATCGACCGCGAACTCAATGACCATGGCTACATCTTGCCTGGCCTTGGTGATGCCGGAGACCGTATTTTTGGCACTCAGTGAGTCAGAAAAAGTCAGGGGGCGTTGGGGCTGATCTGCTCAGCCAAAGGCAAACCTGACATTTGTTGCAAGCGCTGACGCAAGTCGTGAGACCATTGTCGACGCTCTCGGTCTTGCGCCAATTCGGCCTCTCCCAGCACCACTCGAGCCGTCACCGGACCCTGACGCAGGGTTTGCCACATCGACTGCAACAGCGTCATGTTGCCGATATAAGCGGGTACCGTGCTGCGCTGCCCGCTTAGATTCCAATACCCTAGGGCAACAGGGGTCACCGCACATTGGGCATGAATAGCCGCTTGCAGCAAGTTGGCATGAAAAGGCAGCAATTGCAATCCGTTGCTGGTGGTGCCTTCTGGAAACAAGGCCAACACGTGTCCTTGCTCCAGGTGTGCCGCCATTTGGTGCGCCACGCGCAGAGTCTCGCGGCGTGAGCCTCGTTCAATAAACAAGGTTCCTGCTGCTTCCACCAACCGACCCAAAACAGGCCAATGACGGACATCGGCTTTCGAGACAAATCGAACGGGGGCGGCCGCATTTAACACCAGTATGTCCAACCACGAAATGTGATTGGCCACCACCAAGCCGGCAGTTGGCGCACGACCCGATACTTCGAGGCCCACCCCCAAAATACGCAACAGTTCGCCAGACCACTGTTGAATTCGAAGCTGACGCTCCTGCAGGGCTAAATGTGGAAATAAAACCCGTAGCTCGCGCAACCCCTTGAGCACATGCCCAAATGCCTTGAACAGTGCTCCAATTGCCTCGAGGGTCGTCATCCGCTCAACCTGCCACGTATGCAGGATGCCCGTTAACCCAAGTGGCGCGAACCTCTCCCGCCAACTCTTGACCCATAAACGGACTGTGCTTGCCTTGGCTTCGAAGCGCGCCCGGGGTGATGACGCGAGTGGCATGGGGATCAAACACACACAAGTCAGCCACTCCGCCTTCGACAATGCGCCCAGCACTGGCTTCAAGTGTGCCCAACGCTCCACCCAAAACAGCAGCAGGGCCGCTGGTCAGGGTGGCCACTGCACGCAACGGTGACACCTGATCTTCGTTGGCCCACTTCAGGGCCAAACTGGCCAACAATTCAACTGCCGTCGCACCGGGCTCTGCTTCGGCAAATGGAAGGTTTTTGGAGTCGGCATCTACTGGGTTGTGATCACTGACCAAGGCATCGATGGTGCCATCTGCCAAGCCTGCTCGCAACGCCTTGCGATCGACATCTTGGCGCAGGACAGGCGTTAATCGGGCACGCGCGTCGTAGTACCCCATATCCACGTCGATGAGATGCAAGTTATGCACACTGACATCGCAGGTCACGGGCAACCCATCGGCTTTGGCTTGACGCACCAGCTGTAAGCCGGCAGCGCTGCTGATGCGGCACAAGTGCACACGAGCTTGTGTTGAACGCATGAGTTCAAAAATGGTATGCAGTGCAATCAACTCGGCTCCCACCGGAACACCAGAAAGCCCCATGCGAGTGGCCAACGCACCGCTGGCTGCGACACCCTTGCCCAACCAGGCGTCTTGTGGACGCAACCAAATGGTGTACCCAAACGTAGCCGCATACTGCATGGCGCGCGACAAGACTTGGGTATCGACCAACGCATGCTCGGCTTGCGAAAAACCCACACAACCCGATTCGGTCAGCTCTGCCATTTCGGTCAGGGCTTGCCCTTGCAAACCACGTGTCAAAGCCCCTAAAGGAAAAACCCGCGCTTGGTGCAATTTTTCGGCACGAAACTTGAGCATTTCAACCAACCCAGGCTCATCCAGCACAGGGTCGGTATCGGGCGGACACACCAACGAAGTCACCCCGCCTGTCACAGCTGCTTGCATTTCAGATTCGAGCATGCCCTCATGCTCGTGACCTGGTTCACGCAAACGCACGCTCAAGTCGACCAACCCTGGCAAGACCCAGTGCCCGCTGGCATTGACCACGCGAGTGGGGGTAAAGCCTTCGGGAACCGGCCCCACCGACACCACGCGCCCTGCCGCTATGGCCACATGGGCCACCTCATCACGTCCACTGACGGGGTCTATCACACGTCCGTTTTCAATCAAGGTTTTCATATTTGCTCCTCAGGCCTCGTGGCTGGCCACGATGGACATGACCGCCATGCGAACAGCGATGCCAAATGTCACTTGCGACAAAATCACCGCCTGCGGCCCATCGGCCACTTCTGAACTGATCTCAACCCCTCGGTTGATGGGACCGGGGTGCATGACGATGGCATTGGGCTTGGCCCAAGCCATGCGTTCGGCAGTCAGGCCAAAACTCTTGAAAAATTCTTGCGATGAAGGCAACAAGGCCCCACTCATGCGCTCATTTTGCAAACGCAACGCAATCACCACATCGGCATCCGCGATTCCTTCTTTGAGGTTGTGACACACCCGCACGCCCATGCTGGACATATCTTTGGGCACCAAGGTTTTGGGGCCCACCACTCGCAAGTCGGGGCACCCCAAAGTGGTGAGCGCATGAATGTTGGATCTGGCCACGCGCGAGTGCAACACATCGCCCACAATCGCAATGCTCAAGTTGTGAATGTCGCCTTTGAAGTGCCGAATGGTGTAGGCGTCGAGCAGGGCTTGAGTGGGATGTGCATGCCGACCATCGCCCGCATTGACCACGTGCACATGCGGTGCCACGTGCTGAGCAATCAAGTAAGGAGCTCCCGACTCGCTGTGTCGAACCACAAAAATATCAGCCGCCATGGCCGATAAGTTGTCGATGGTGTCCAGCAAGGTTTCGCCTTTGGCCGTTGATGAGCGCGCAATATCTAGGTTGATGACATCGGCCGACAAACGTGTAGCGGCAATTTCAAAAGTGGTTCTGGTGCGGGTTGAGTTTTCAAAAAACAGGTTGAACACGCTCTTGCCGCGCAGCAAAGGCACCTTTTTGACTTCGCGGTCGCTGACACTCACAAAATTGGAGGCCGTGTCCAAAATGTGGGTCAACATGTCGCGCGACAAACCTTCGGTGGTGAGCAAGTGAATCAGCTCACCGTTTTTGTTGAGTTGTGGATTGCGTTGCAGTCGCATGATCACTTTCCTTCCTGAAGATCAAACCGCAAGCGGCCCGATTCGTCTTGTCTTAACTCCAGCACCACGCCATCGGGTATGGTCAATTGGCAAGCAGCCCAATCGGCGCAAACAGGCAAATGACGCCCCCCACGGTCGACCAGCACCATCAACTGCACCCGCGCCGGTCGTCCATAGTCAAAGAGCTCATTCAATACGGCCCTCACCGTGCGACCGGTATAAAGCACATCATCCAACACCAAAATCGCAGCGCCGTTCACCTCGAAGGGCAGAGACGTGTTGGCACTGGACGATGCCAATCCCCGCTGCGCAAAGTCATCGCGGTGCATTGATGAAGACAGCACTCCAGGCGCTCCTGGCAATTTCAAGTCTGCGTGCAGCCGCTTCGCCAGCCATTGACCACCCGAGGTGATGCCAACCAAATGGGCCGGCTGGGACTGTTGCTGCAACCACTGCTGAACTTGGGTGCGCAACAACAGATACAACTGCTCAGCGTCGGGAAGTGAAATCTTCACGGCAGACTCCTTAGAAATTGTTCAAGAATGATGCAAGCCGCCGCCGCATCGGGATC
>JBEDMU010000119.1:0-3121 GCA_041170945.1 Pseudomonadota bacterium | reverse complement strand
CTTCACCTCGGGAGCCTCCAGGCCCAGGGGAGAGAGCGCTTCTTCGTAAGCGCTCACTTCTTCTTGAGCCTTAGACTCTGAAGAAGCAAACCATTCGTTGATCCAAGCATTGGCTTTCATTACATTCCTTGTCGTGTCTCGGTTCTGAGACAGTCATCCTCGGAATATAAGGGTAAACCCTAGGCTTTGTCAGGGTGAGGCCTGATTTCCTCTAAATATCTAGGAATTTGATGTTGCGGCGCAACATTTTTCAACGTTGATGGTCAAGAAGTTTGTTGACGTCGCAAGCGCTCACTCTTCCAATACACATCAGAGCCACCTTCTCGGGCGTGCAACAACCTAGCCAACACAAACATCAAATCGCTTAAACGATTGAGATAGCGTTGGGGCCCAGTGGTCACGGTTTCGTGATGCGACAAATTCACGACCGATCGCTCAGCGCGGCGTGCAATGGTTCGACACACATGCGCAAGACTTGCCGCGCGCGTGCCGGCAGGCAAAATAAATTCTTGCAATGGGGTCAGCTCTTGGTTGTACAACGCCAATGCCTCGTCGAGTTGCAAAATGGCATCGTCTTGAACCAACACCATACCCGGCATGGCCAACTCACCACCCAGGTTAAATAGTTGATGTTGAATCTCCACCAGTTCTGCTCGAACGTCGCCTGGCATGTTTTCGCACAACAACAACCCTATGAATGAGTTGAGTTCATCGACATCCCCAATGGCCTGAATGCGCTCACAACTTTTGTAAACCCGCGTTTGGTTGGCCAAACCCGTGGTTCCGTCGTCACCGGTTCTGGTGGCTATTTGTGTCAATCGATGTCCCATGATGTGTGGTGTCCTTTACACAGACGCAGCGCCATTGCGCAAACGCTCGATGATGCCGTTGAGTGCTTCCATCGAACCAAACCGAACAATCAATTCGCCACTTTCTTGTGCGTGGCGACCCTTGCCTTTTTTCTGGATTCGAATCTCGACTTCAGATAAGAGTGCATCAGACAGCTCTTCTTCCACCCGTCTCACATCACGCGATTTCTCTCGGCCCTTGGGCGGTTGTGCCACCAAATTGAACTCGGCTCCCAGCTTTTTCACCAGCGCCTCTGTTTGACGAACCGAAAGCTTTTTGGCTGCGACTTGATGAGCCGCCGTGATTTGAGTGGCACGGTCTAATATCAGCAACGCTCGCGCATGGCCCATGTCTATGTCTCCTGCCATCAACATGGTTTGCACCGGCTCTGTCAAATTCAGCAGACGCAACAAGTTGGTCGCCGAACTTCTCGATCTACCGACTGCCTGGGCTGCATCTTCGTGGGTCAACCCAAACTCACGAATCAGTCTTTGCAAGCCTTGTGCCTCTTCCAGCGGATTCAAATCCTCACGCTGCATGTTTTCAATCAGGGCCATGGCAGCAGCCTGGCGATCGTCAACCGTGCACACACGCACAGGAATGCGGTCTAATCCAGCCAATCGCGCAGCCCGAAACCGGCGCTCACCAGCAATGATTTCGTAGCGTCCTTCGTCTTGGAGAGGCCGGACCAAAATGGCTTGCATCACCCCTTGAGCTTTGATGCTTTCGGCCAATTCATACAGCGCACCTTCGTCCATTCGAGTTCTGGGTTGATACACCCCAGCCTGGAGCTGCTCCAGCATGAGCTCTGTAGGTGGGCGCTTACTGTCAACGAGACCCTTAATTTCCGTGCTTATCCCAACATCTGATTTGGGGCCCAGCAAGGCCTCTAATCCGCGACCAAGGCCCTTGCTCTTTTTATTCGGACTCATCGTTTTTCCTTTATCCATTCATTTAGCCACGCCCGGCCTTCAGGCCAGGCCGCCAGACCACTATCTGCATTGATATGTCCAGCACCATGCAACCATGTCAAATGACTACCCCAGCGCTCGGCCATTTGCTCACTGGCAATAGGAGTGGCAAAGGGATCGTTATCCGATGCCACCAGTCGGCTTTCAAATGGCAACGGGTTGTAAACGCCAGGCAACCAACCCATGAGCTCTGGCGGCAAATTTGCCTGCTCAAGGTCGGGAGGAGCGACCAACAACGCCCCTCTGACACGCTTAACCAGGTGATCGGCACCAAAAGTGGCCCAGGCACTCGCCAGATGACAGCCCAGGCTATGCGCCGCGAACACAAACCGAACCCCATCATGTTGCTTGAGCATGTGGTCTTGCAAGGCTGCCAACCAGTCTCCACGGCGCGGCCGATTCCAATCGTGTTGCAACACTCGACAGTCGCCGTACAGCAACTCCCATTCGGTTTGCCAATGGCCAGACAAAGAGTTTTGCCAGCCTGGCAACAAAAGCACTTGCAATTCAAACATGCCATCAAGCCGCAACAGGCCGCAGCAACTTGTCTTGCATTTCTTGTGCAAATTCCACAAACGCCTTTGCACCACGAGATGAAGGGTCAAACACCAAACCGGGCAGACCGAAACTAGGGGCCTCGGCCAATCGAACATTGCGTGGAATCACCGTATCAAACACCTTGTCACCAAAGTGCGTTTTGATCTGTTCACTGACCTGCTGCTGCAGGGTGATTCGAGGATCAAACATGATGCGCAGCAAGCCAATCAACTCCAATTGAGGATTCAAATTGGCGTGTACTTGTTTCACCGTATTCACCAAGTCGCTCAACCCCTCAAGCGCAAAGTATTCGCATTGCATGGGCACCACCACGCCATGGGCGCAACACAAGCCGTTCAAGGTCAACAAATTCAAACTGGGGGGGCAATCAATCAACACCACATCGTATTGAGAGTCCACCTTGGCCAAGGCTTGCCTCAAACGAGTTTCGCGGTGATCCAAATCAACGAGTTCAATTTCTGCACCGGCCAAATCACGGTTTGCACCCAACACATCGTAGCCACACTCGGGCGCTGCACGTTTGGCTTGATCAATGGGAACCCACTCCAACAGCACATCGTAAACCGACGGCTTGAGGTCGTGCTTGTCAATACCTGACCCCATGGTGGCGTTGCCTTGGGGGTCCAAGTCAATCAGCAAAACCCGCTGACCCAGTTTGGCCAAACCAGCGGCCAAATTGACCGTGGTGGTGGTCTTACCGACCCCCCCTTTTTGGTTGGCAACACAGAAAATTTTGGCCATGG
>JBEDMU010000118.1:0-4102 GCA_041170945.1 Pseudomonadota bacterium | reverse complement strand
CTTGGGCCATGACCAGCTTATTCAAACTGGCTTGTGGTCCGATACTAGATAACCAAACAGGTTGCCCCAACAAAATGCTGTTGCGGTCTATGGCAATCGATCGTCCTGGCCACAGCGGTGTGGCGTGAGCCCCCACAGGGCCCTGTTCGAGGTTCAGCAACGGGACCTCTTTAAAAAAAACCAAGCGTGGATTGGTATGGATCCATGACTTGACCGTTTGAATATCTTGCTGAGCGGCCCAAGCTCGCATGTGCTCCCAAGAACCCGCCGCAATTTTGCCGCTGTCCAATAACGGCTTGGCCACACTGCGATAGGGATGTCCGTTGTGTCCCGCAAACGCCAGCCGCACCGTGCGCGTACTGCCGTCTGGCTCTTGGACGTCCAAGCGCCCAGAACCCTGGATTTGCAAAATCAAAGCATCGATGGGGTCGCGCATCCACACCAAGGCTTTGCCCTGTAGTGCTTGCTGTGCGCGAGGGTCTTGCTCGACTTCGGCCCGGCTATACCAGAGCTGTCCAGGCTGTGAGCGCCAACCGTCTGGTGTGGCGTAAAGAGCGACTTGATGCTCGCTGTCGGGCAGTCGACGCGCCTTCATGTGTGGCTCGTAGTAACCGGTCAGCAGCCCTGGTTCCGCAGAACCCGAGGCGTTGAGCACCCGCATGGGTTGCCACTGAGTGAGCAGCCAAGTCAACCGCTCATCGTCTGTCGTTTTTTGCAATCGTTGAACTTGCTGGCATGTGGCCGATCGGCCCTGTGTGGGATGCGAGCAAACCGCTTGCCATGCAGGCCAAACCCCCAGCAAGCCCTCGCGACTGAGTCCGGGCAAGGCCCGCCATTGTTGTGGCTCCCAACGCGCCCCCACCTGAACTTGTGCAACCCCTAGTGGCTGGGTTTGATCCCATTCCAACAAGGTTTGCAACAGTGTGTCATGTTGTGTTGACAAAGCCGAGGTTGGCTCCGACGTCAATACCTTGCGATCTTGAAGATCGGCAACTGGGGCCAACACACTCACCGACGAGCAACTGGCCAATCCCAAAGCCAAAAGGGACAACCACCCCGTGCGCCATCGACCCCATCGGTTCATGTTGGTGCATCCCATGAACAGCGATGCTGCAGAGCAGGCAAACGCTGGCGTATGTCTTGCATCGCGGTCCAGTCCCAATCGGCCATGGCGTGGCCAGGCCCTTGGGGCAGCACACTCAACACACGACCCCAAGGGTCAACGATTTGGCTGTGGCCCCACGTGGCACGGCCGTTTTCATGGTGACCGCCTTGCCCACTGGCCGCCACAAAACACTGCGTTTCAATGGCGCGCGCGCGCAACAAGACATCCCAATGGGCCTGCCCGGTGGTCGCAGTAAATGCAGCGGGCACCAGCCACCCATGGGCGTCGATGCTTCGATACAGCTCGGCAAAACGCAAGTCGTAGCAAATAGACAAGCCCACACGCCATTGGTGACCATCACGTGAAGCCACCTCAAAGGCTACCGGATTACGCCCAGGCAACAAGACTTCGGATTCATCGTACTTTTCATGGTCTGTGGCAAATTTAAACAAGTGAATCTTGTCATAGCGCGCCACTGGCTCACCCCCAGGCGACCAGACCAGACAAGTATTGGTTACTTTGTTAGGCACCTCGGTGCGCAAAGGGATGGTCCCACCCACCAACCAAACCTGAAGCGATCGGGCCAAATCAGACAACCGCTCTTGCAACATGCCACTGCCGGCCTCTTCGGCAATAGCCAGTTTGTCGGCGTCGCGATGGCCCATCAAACAAAAATACTCGGGCAACACCAACAGCTCGGCCCCCATGGCGGCCGCCTCACGCAGCAACGATTCGGCCGCTTCCAAATTGAGCTTGACGTCTGCAGTCGAGACCATTTGTATGGCCGCTACTTTCATGGTTTCGCTCCTTGAGAGTCTGCACGTGCCGCATCGGGCTTGAAATCTTCTACCTTAGGATCATTCCACTTGCCCGTGATGTGCAAAGTACTGGAAGTGATGTCTTTGACTACACCCTTGAACATGCGCTGAGTGATAAATGTGACCAATCCTGCCACCGGGTTGGCGGCTGCTGTCAACAACGTGATGGTGTTGGTATCCAACTGAGGCACGATCAACACCTTCATGTCTTGGGTTTCATGAACAATATCTGCATCCCCCTCAATCAACACCGTAGCCTGCACTCCTGACAAACGCAAGTCGTTGGTTGACATGATGCCTTTTTGAATACGCGCCTTGCCCACCACCTTGTCAAAACGATACCCTTCGTAAAACACATCGCGAAAATCGAGCAAAAAACGCCTGGGCAAGGCCTGAAGACTCAGCACACCCAACAATTTGGCAATGCCTGGATCGGCTTTCAAAAACTGTCCTTGTTGCAATTGCAAGTTCAGCTGACCTGACAACGACGATTTATCAAAGGTAACGGGCGAACCATTCCATCGCAATGTGCCCTGAATTTGGCCCGGTGCGGCACGCATGACATCGGGCATACCAAACCGCGCCAACAACGCGCCACTGTTTTTGATGTTGAGGGTGAAATTGAGCAGTGTGCTTCGGCGATTGAGTTCGGCCAAGGTTGCTCCAGCTTCTGCGGTGGGGGCCCACTGTCCATCGGCACGCAACTGCGCCTCTGACGTATCGAGCCACAACCGGTTGAATCGCCATTCGTTGGCTGGGAATCCAGGCACCCGTTCAACCACTCGATTGAACGCTTCAAGTTGCAATGCTCCGTATTCACGCCCGTTCAAGCTAAATTGTGCCGCTTGCAAATCTATCCCAGGCAAATTGCGCGGCTGAACCACAGGTGCATTTGCGGCGCTGGTTTCAGGGATTTTCGATGGCAACGACTCAATACGCAAAAAATCAAGTCGGGCATGTACATTGCCCTGCGGTTGCTCGGCCGTGGGCCATTCGTAATCGAGCTGCCCTTTCGCTTGACGTGAAGTCAATTGGGCCTTGAAGACCTTGCCATCGGTGCTGCCGGTGGCCCTGACATCTTGAAACACCCAATCGTCACCCTCAATCACGGGGAAACTCAATTCCAGACGTTCAGTCCAACCAGCCAGCACGCTGCTCCAATCGTCACCGTTGCTTTGAGTGGCACTTGTGGTTTTTGCAGGCAACCATTGGTCAAACCAACGGCTCCACTCTTGTACGTTGACACGAGCCAGATGAATCTGTCCACGACCACCTTTTTGTGGCCAGCTGGTGTCCAAAGGCGTGCCCAATGCCCAAATGGCAACGCCTGGTCGAGCCCCTTCCCCTTCGCGGTATTTGCCACTGATCACCGCCTCGCCTTGCACGCCCATCCACGCAAAATCGGTCTGCATGCGCTGGGGCTGCGACGGCATGGGCTGACTGTGCACCCGCAAAGGTGTGATCGTCGCAGCGGCTTTTTGAAATGGCGCAGGCCCCTGAATGGCCAGTCCCTTGAGGTCGGACCGAAGGCTCCACTGACTGCCTTTGTTTGGCAGCCAACTCCAATCGAACTGGAATGGGGTGGAGCCGCTGATCACGGGAGCCAAACGACTCCATACCGCTGTATCGCCCGAGGATCCAAGAGCCTTGGCATCGATAGAGCCTTGCAAACTCAGGCGCATGGTTTCTGTGGCAGACGGCCAATCAAGCTGCGCTTGTACAGGTCCACCCAAAGCTTGTCCGCGCAAGCCTTGTGACTTCAGGCTCGACTCGGTGAAGTCAAGCTTACCTTGCAGCGCCGTTACCCTGGGTAATCCGGGGCTCCACAACAACTGAGCATCACGCCAAACAAATTGACCTTTCACCCGAGTCTTGTCGGCATGAAGCAGAGGGATTTGCAGCTGCAAAGTCAACGATGAGCGCCCATCTCCTTGCGCGCGTTCAAGGGCGTGGCCCAACAAGTCGTTGAGCTGCGTCCCTTGAACCATGGCCAGTGAAGCAGCCAAAGAACCTTGTGCCTGCAAATCCAGACGCAACTCGGGCGAGTCAGCCATCACATTGGCAATTTCCGCCTCAGTATCAGTGAGCTGCAAAGACAATCTTTCTCCTGCTTGAGCCCTGACCTTCTTCAATCGAATGGCTTGTCGATTCATTTCAAAATCGCCAGACAGCTGTTGCA
>JBEDMU010000117.1:0-10000 GCA_041170945.1 Pseudomonadota bacterium | reverse complement strand
GGCGACGGCTGGATTGTGCTGGCCATGGTGTCATGGGCCGCTTTTGCCCTGCTGCAAAAAAAGTGGAGCACACCCTTGGGCTCTACGGCACGCCTCGCCGCCATTTGCATGGGCGGCGTGGTGGTTTTGCTGCCTTTCAGCATCTGGGAATACGGGCAAGCCCATCGCCCGGCATGGACCGCGCAGGCCACGGTGCTCGTGGTGGCTGCCGGTTTGTTGCCGGGCATTGGGGCCTATTGGGCCTATGGCTTTTGCCAGAAAGTTTTGGGGGCCAGCCGCGTGGCCGCCAGTTTGTACCTGGGGCCTCTGTACGGTGGCCTGGCCGCCTGGCTGGTTTTGGGCGAAGCCATGGGCTGGCACCACGTCATGGGCGCTGCGCTGATCTTGCCCGGGATTTACATGGCATCGCGGCGCTGAGCTGAAGGACGACAGTCCGCCAGGCTCAACGCCTGAAAATGCGCGTTGACTCCCGCACCACCAACTCCGCCTCCACCAAACGCGAAGGCGGATTTCTCTTGTTCAACAAGTCAAACATGGCTTTGGCGGCCGATGTGCCAATTTCATAGACCGACTGCCTGACAGAGGAGAGCGGTGGCAAGGTGAAAGCCGAGTGTGGCAGGTCGTCAAAACCCAAAAGAGAAACATCTTCGGGCACACGCAATCCAGCGCGATGCAAGGCCAAGCGGGCCCCGTAGGCCATCTGGTCGTTGGCGGCAATCACTGCAGTGAACTGCACACTGGCCGACAGCAACTCATTCATGGCCCTGAAACCCCCTGACTCTTGGTAATCGCTGTAGACCACCAAACTGTCGTCCAAAGCCAAGTCTTTGCGCTGCGCCTCTTCGCGATAGCCCTGTAAACGCTGCGTGGCATCTGGATGATCCAAAGGCCCCGAAATGAACGCCACACGGCGGTGTCCCAAGGCGTGCAAATGTCGTACGGCCAGACAAGCGCCTTCGGTGTTATCAAAGTCAATGCTGAACAAATTGGGGGCCGTCAGGCGACGGCCCGTGACCACCACGGGAATATTGGCGGCCATGTCCACCAAGGTTTCATCGGCCAATTTTCCGGTCAACACGATGATGCCGTCCACCTTGCGCTCTTGCAGCATGAACAGCCGGTTTTTCTCTTCGGCCTCATTCCAGTGGCCACTGACAAACAAGGGCACGTAATTGGCCTTGTGCAACTCGTCCTCAATGCCGCGCAATGCCTCACCGTAATAGGGGCTGTCGATGAACTGCGTGAGCACACCAATGCTCATGGTCCGACCGCCCGCCAAGCTGCGGGCCGCAGGGTCAGGGCGGAAACCTAACTCCTCAATGACCGCCTTGACCAAGGCCTGCTTGTCTTCGCTGACTTGTGCCGTGCCGTTAAGGATGCGCGAGACGGTGCTGGGGGACACGCCAGCGCGTTCGGCCACCATGGTGAGTGTGGCGCGGGATTTGACAGCCATCGACCTGGATGAGGCCGACGGTGTCTTCACACGTTGGGTTGCAATGGTCATGCGCTTCTGATTTTTCTCTTCGTTGAAATCAGATTATGGGGGACTAGGGTGCTTGCCAAACCTTAACGTAGTCGACCTGCATGGTCATGTCGGGCAGTTTCGCCAGATCGACTGCACCGCCTAAATTTCCGCCCACAGCGACATTCAACAAAATATGTGCTGGTTGATCAAATGGCCATTTATCAGTGCCTGCGTTCGTGGGTTTTTTATAGGAAAAAGTTGTGGCACCGTCTACGCCGATGAGAATCTCGTTGGCAGTCCAATGCAGTTGAAACAAATGGAACTCACTGCACATATTGGCGACATTGCGCTTTGCATAAAGCAACCCTGCGGCACTGCCCCAATGGTTGAAAGTGGTGTGCACCGCAGACTGGACTTGGTTGGGTTGACCTGTGAATTGGGCGCCAAACCATTCCATGATGTCGACTTCTCCGCGGGCGGGCCAGTCACCATTTTTCCCCATCATCCAGATCGCTGGCCATGCACCTGCCACGCATGGAACCTTTGCCTTGATTTCATAAAAACCATAGGGGCTTGCGTTCAGGGCGTTGTAGTAAGCAGGGGTGTCCGTCTTGATGCGCGCTGAAGTCGCCAATAAACCCAGCCCTGTTGGGGCATCGGATGGCACACCCTGCACTGGCTGGATGGTCAACATGCCGCTGCTGACAGACACGTTGGCTGGGTCGCTCGTGTAGTACTGCTTCTCGTTGTTACCCCACACCGTTCCACCCAGTAATGGAGACCCAATATCGTACGTCCACGCCGATCCAGGCGCCCCAGATGTGGTGAATTCGTCAGACCACTTCAAGACATAACTGTCAGGTCTCGCCAGGGTCAGAGACGGGGTGGTGCTGGAACTCTCAGCTCCACCACCACAAGCCACCAAGGCGGCCATCAAACCGGTTACCCAAATGCCCTGGAGCACCTTAGAAGGTGTAGACAAGACCTGCCCCCATCCAATTGCCCGACTTGGCCACACGCGAATCGACTCCTGTGAACGATGCATGGCTTGGCATGCTCAAAGGTGCCAGCCCTTTTTTGCCAAAGTTGACCATGCCCGCAAAACCGTAGACCGAGAAGCCCGGTTGGATTTCGTAACCCACGCCCACTGTGTTGAGCAGCATGGTGTTGGTTTGGCCGCGGTCAACCGAGTTTTTGGTGCTGGCTTTGCCCAGATAAACCATACCCGTGTTCACATTCCATTTGGGTGCGAATCGGTAAACCGCACCTAAGCTGATATCGGTGGAGCTGGCGCTGTAAGCCTTGTTGGCTGAAGCATCCACGCCATCAACGTTGAACATGCTGTTCCACATAGCATTGGGTGCCACGTAGCCAGTCACCACGGCTTTGTTTCCACTCCAACGGTTGTGTCGAACTCCTGCATACACATCTGTTTTGGCATTCAGCTGGTAACGAGCCATCAACATCACGATGGATTGCTGGTTGCCTTGGACCCTATTTCCTTCAAACGGTTCTGTGGTCGTCACTCCGATGAAAGGACCGTGTCCCCAAGCCATTGCTTGTCCGTTTTTTGCAGACTGCGCCACCGCGTCGATCAACCACGGGCCTTTGACATACTTAGCATGCAACTCAAAAAGCGCAGGCGAGAGAACCTTGGCATTCCTGTCACCCGCGTCGTATGTGGCTTCCAAGTACAGATCACCACCTGCAACATCCAACAAGGGCGAACCGTAACGTACGGCCTGCGTCAACAAGCCGTAGCCAGCGCCACTGGAGGCCCATGCGTCGGAGATGCCGAGATTGGTGCCGTACGGATAATCGGCCAGACTCCAGCTTCGAGTTGGAAACGCCCCCACTTGCACTAGACCATAGTCCTCGTGCAGCACGGTGGCATTTTGCTCATACATGACCCCCGCGATGTCCTGCTTGCCGTCGCGCCAACGCTGGCTCAACAAGCCCTTGACCTTAAAACCGCCACCCAGATTAAATTCTCTGGTCCCGAGATAAGGTTGAAACAAGGTCAAGTGACTGCCGGATGTGCCATAAGGTACGCCTTGGGCCAAGGCATCGGCCCAAGGACGGTGCCTGTCTTCGTTAGCATTGAGCTGGCAACTGCTGCACTGATTGGAGGCATGCGATGCTTCTACTTTTGCAAAACCTGTGAGGGTAAAAGGCCCAAAATCCACAGCCAATGTGGTCAAAGGCAACAGACTAATTAGAGTGATTGCAAGATGTCTCATGAGGGCCTTATCGCATCAATTACAGTGCAAAACCGATATAGCTCACTTGCATCAGTGTGCTGTTGTTTGAAGTAGTTGCGTCTTTCGTTGGCTCTTTGCCGCCAACAACTTTGACGGATACCTGCTTGATGTCGGCTTTGAGCGCAGCCAAAGTTCCCGCGCTGCAGGTAAGGCTACTCAATGCAATGCGGTACGTCTTCAAGCCATAAGCGTTGTTCGTTGAATTGTCCAACACTTGATCTACAGAACATTGGTTTGTCCATGCATATGTTGTAGAGTCTTGTGTGCCGCCCTGAATATCAATCACAAAAGTATTGTGACTGTTGACGTTTGCCGCTGCACCATTGCCCATTGAAATGACCAAGGTACCAGACTGGGATGCATTCACAGTGCCGTTTGCAGGGGCCTTAAACGAGTACCCGAAGTAAGCAGTGTCTGTTATTGCACCTGTGTGCTCAAACTGCTGTCCTACTGCTTGACGTTCGTTGCGAAGGGCATCACTGTCCAAGCCCCAGTTGCGGGAAAACCCCCCTCCTGCAAATGTGAAAACATCACCGCCCTCACCAGACACCATCCAAGGCTCACCTGTGGCACCCGCTTTGCCGAGAAAACTAGATCCAAACAGGATATAGGGAGAGGCAGGAGTATTTGCTACGGTACTAGTGATACCACCACCCCCGCAAGCCACCAATGTGCCCACAATGCCCAGAATGCCCATGCTGAAAGATTTGCCGATGTAACCCATACGAAGATTTGCCATGTCAGTCTCCTGTTGAAAAAATTTAAGGTAGTCTGAAAGCGCTTTCTGAAAACGCTTTCACACCCAGATTAAAAAACTCTCCGAACTTCCAATCAACTGGCGTTTACCCTTGGTTTGACGAAAAAATCAACGTTGAACCGTGAGCTTGCCAGGGGGAGCCTGCACCGTAACGCCATCGCTGAACCGAACAGTGCGGACTTGTAGGTCTGGATTGAAAACCATGTACGTCTTCCCCTTGTTGGCCTGCTTGAAGACCGCAAAAAAGTGGGTGTCGGCGGTCACGCCCAGATCAGGTGTACCCACCTCTTCCAAAAATGCCAACCAGTGCTGGGCGTGGGTGCGTGTGTCACCCAGTTCTACAGATCCCCATTCGTCCCATCGCGCACGGCCTTTGATCGGGTCCACCAGGGCCACATATTTGGCAAACAGGTCCTGCCAGATATCTTGTGGCTTGGCCCGTTTCCCACGGCCTTCATAAATCTTGATTTCACGCTCCAGCGCGGCCATGTTTTTGTGCACGAAGTCTGGGCTTTCGCCCAGATAGGTGGAACTTGAAGTCAAGGGCAGCAGGTTGATGCCGTGGATTTGACGTGGCTCGTCAATCCACCAGGTGTTGTGCGCCAGCTTGCCGCCAAACAACATGCTCACTTCAACGTTTTGGTACTCCTTGGGCAAGGTCAAGCCATGGATGTCAAACCAGTAATGGTTGATGGCCTGAATCTCTGTGGCGTACAGGTAGGTGCCCAGTTCAACCAACTCTGGTCGCCCTTGCAAGGCGCCCCAAATCATCAAGCCTGCCCAGGCATTGATGGCTTCAGACGATGACTCCTGGTTGTTGCCGTCGGGCGACAGCGCAACACCCGAAGCCCATGAGTGCCCCTCGTAGGGGTCAAAGTTGCGCAGGTATGGAAAATCCTTTCGCCCGCGCTCTGCCGTGGCGATATCTGCCACCAAGAGGTCGATCATGCCGCCCCAACGCTCGGGCTTGATCCACTGCGGGTCACGCAGTCCGATATCGGCTGCAGCCCGAATCCAGTAACCATAATGAAAATGGTGGTCGTTCATGTCCTTGACCGCGTCGTACTCTTCTGGGTAACTGACCACGGTGCCCAGGGTGGGGCTGTAATGAAAATATGTCCGCTTGCTTTGTCCAGACAGCCATTCTTCAAACCGCCCCTTCACCAGCGCGAGCAATTCGTCGCGGGTTTTCACATCACCCTGTGCGTCTGCCACACTCATCAATTGGCTGATGCGCTGCAGACCCTTGCCTTGCCAGTAAGGCCCTTGACCAATTTCAAGCATCATCCGACGAGCGCGTCTAGATTCTTTGGACAAGTTGCCAAGAATTGCTTTACTTTGTGCTGCATCTTGGACGCCAGGCCAATTCGGCACAAAGCCGGTATGGCGGTAGCGTGTTTCAAAACTGCTGCTCGCAAAAAGGCGGATGTCCCCTCGGATGCTGCCCAGACTGCCCAAAGCCTTTTGAGGCAGTGCTGAATTTTGGTGCCAATGGTGGGGATACAAACCCACAATGCCTGTGCCTTCGGGTCCCTCAAAAGTACGAGTTTTGAGCTTGAAGCTGGTGATCACCTCGCTCTTTTGTCGGTCCACGCGGTAGTCAGCGCGGGTGTCCACAATGTGGCTGTAAGCCTGAGCTAAAAATTCTCGAATAGTGCTGTCTTGTTCGTTGGGCAAGATGGCCACCGATGCATAACGTCGGTCCGCAGGCAATCGCATTTGCCACGAAGCGCCCGCTTGTACCCATTGAGCGCCCGTTGGCGCAAATGCAGCGTAGGTCTTGATGGCGTCGCGCACCAGCAACACACGAGGGTCAGCAGGCCACAAGCTGCCTGTTAATGAGCTGGCCAAATCCAAAGACAAATCGCCTTGGGTGAGCTGGGCATAAACAAACGGACTGCCGTGCGCCACCGTGGTCAGCATCGCGTTCTTTTCGGCTTCAAAGGCGATGTCTACCGCCCAATCAGAATGCCCGGCCAACAAGGCGGCTTTCGGCTCAAAACCCAACGGGCGCAGGGTGATCTCTGCCTTGTGGGGGTAAAGGATCTCAACATCTTTGCGCTCGGTTGGCACCACCGTTTTTTGTGGAAATCCAACTTCAAGTCCCTTGGCACTGGCTTTGGCCGTCAAAGGCACCGCGTGCAGCACCTCCGACCAACGGGTGAACATGACGGACGAGTACCACTGATTGGTGGGCGCCGCACGCTCCAACATGGCCGTTGTGCGAAACGGTGCAGCAGGCACTGGGTTGTCGGCTGAACTGACTTGCGTGCGCCAAGCGCCAGAACCTCGTTGAACGACATCTGCAGCGTGACTGGCCATGCCCATGCTCAAACTCAAAACAAGGCTTGCCCATTGATAGATATTCATGAAGTTCGATCCTATGAATTAAGAAATTTTTCGGCCGTCCGTTCCGAAAATGAGGGTGCCAGACCAATCGGGCAACAAGCCGACTTTTTGTCCTACATCCGTGTTCAGTGCATCCGGGCGCACCTTGATCCGAACGGGCTCTGCCAAACCATCGACATGGGCGTAGACCACCATCACATCGCCCAGGTTCTCCAGAAACTCGACAACACCTGGAAGACCCTTGCCTTCGGTGGTGAGTTCCATGAACTCCGGTCGTACCCCAAGATGAGTGCCCTTTGCCAGAAGACCATGGGCGTTTGCCGGAATTTGGGCAAGGACTGATTTTTCCGATCCAACACTCAGCGCCAGCGATGCAGCATCCCATCGATAGGGGAGCATGTTCATCTTGGGTGAACCCAAAAACTCAGCCACAAATCGGTTGTTCGGTTGACGGTACAAATCCATCGGCGCACCCACCTGCTCAATCCGGCCCTGGTTGAACACGGCAATCCGATTGCCCAGCGTCATGGCCTCCGTCTGGTCGTGGGTGACGTAGATCATGGTGGTTTTGAGGTCGGCGTGCAGCTTGGCCAGTTCGATGCGCATTTGCACGCGCAGCGAAGCGTCCAAGTTGGACAGGGGCTCGTCAAACAGGAAAACCTTCGGTCTGCGCACGATGGCTCGACCAATGGCCACCCTTTGCCTCTGGCCACCAGACAACTGCTTCGGATAACGCTGAAGCAAAGGTGTCAGCTGCAGCCGTTCGGCCGTTTCGTTAACCAGCTTGGCGGTGTCCGCTTTGGACGTGCCTGACATGCGCAAGCCAAAGCCCATGTTTTCTGCCACGGTCATGTGCGGGTACAGCGCATAACTTTGGAACACCATGGCCGCGCCACGCTCAGACGGCCCTTTGGCACTGACGTTCTCGCCGCCAATCCAAATATCGCCTTGGGTCATGGTTTCCAAGCCCGCAATCATGCGCAACATGGTCGACTTGCCGCAACCCGATGGGCCAACAAAGACCATGAACTCACCGTCTTGAACCGACAGGTCCAAACCGGGAATGACTACCGTGTCACCAAAGTGTTTGGTGACCCCTTTCAGTTCAATGGCTGCCACGGGCGTTCTCGCTCAAAAATTGTTGGTACCACAATGCACTGTTTTTCAGCGTTCTCTTTTGGGTCTCAAAATCCACGTACACCAGACCAAATCGCTTGGCATAACCACTGGCCCATTCGAAGTTGTCCATCAGGCTCCAGGCAAAGTAAGCGCCGACCGGAACGCCTTGCGCCATGGCGTCATGTGTGGCAGCGATGTGGTCGCGTATGTAAGCCAAGCGTTGCTTGTCCTCTACCACACCATCCACACATTGGTCCTTGAACGCAGCACCGTTTTCGGTGACCCACAACGTTGCAGGCTGGTAGTCAGCATTCAGCCGACACAACAATTCGGTCAAGCCTTGGGGATAGACTTCCCAACCCATGTCGGTGACCTCATTGCCCGTGCTCGCCACATCCCAAGGGTTTCCGCTGGAAGAGAAGTTGCGGGTGTAATAGTTGACGCCCAAAAAGTCGTTGTGTTGGGCGATGGTTTCCATGTCACCCGGTAAAACTTCGGGGGCATCCGCGCCCAAATGTGCGATGACGTCGGCAGGGTAGAAGCCCTTGAACAAGGCATCCATGTAAAAACGCAAAATCAAGCCATCGTCCAAATGGGCTTTGGCCACATCTTTGGGGTCGTCACTGGCCGGATAAATCGGCGACAGATTGAGCACAATGCCCATAGGCGTTTTTAGACCAGAACCACGCATTGCCTGCAATGCCATGCCATGGCTCAGCAACAAGTGGTGAACCGCCTGCATGGCTTGAGACCGCGATTGGATGCCCGGCGCAAATATGCCTTGCTCATAGCCCAAGATGGCGATGACCCAAGGTTCATTGTGGGTGCAAATGCTGTGCACACGGTTACCAAAACGCTTGGCCACTTCGGTGGCATAGCGCGTGAACTGTTCACATATGTCTCGGTTGGCCCAGCCCCCTTGGTCTTGCAATGCTTGCGGCAAGTCCCAGTGGTTGAGCGTCAAATGCAGCTCAATACCGCGCTGCGTCAACGCAGTGATCAGCTTGTCATAAAAAGCAAAACCCGCCTCATTCCATGCCCCTTGGCCATCGGGCTGCACACGCGGCCATGAAATTGAAAATCGATACGCATTAACGCCCAATTGGCTGATCAATTCAACATCTTCTTGCCAACGCCAATAATGCTCGCAAGCCACATGGCCATTACTGGCGTCTGCAATTTTTCCTTCCACGGTGCAAAAGGTGTCCCAGATGGACGGGCCCTTGCCATCGCTGTCGTGTGCCCCTTCGATTTGAAAAGAGGATGTGGCTACCCCCCATTTGAAATGGGCTGGAAATTGGTTTCGAGAAATGCCGTTCTTGCTCATAGGGTTTTCGGAGAATTAACCGCGCACGGCGCCAGCGGTCAGGCCAGCAATTAGTCGACGCGAAGAGAAGATGAAGATGATCAGCAATGGGATGACTGCGATGGCAGATCCCGCCATCAATGCACCCCACTCGGTGTCTACCGGGCTTTGTACGCTGCGCAGGGCCAGTGGAAAGGTGTACATCTCAGGGGATCGCATCACGACCAGTGGGCCAATGAAGTTGTTCCACGACGCGATGAATGCAATCAGCCCCAGCGTGCCAAATGCAGGCCCCAACAGGGGCACCACCACACTCCAATAGATCCGGAATTCACCACAGTTGTCCATACGGGCTGCCTCAATAAGCTCTTTGGGTATGGCGGAGCTGATGTATTGACGCATCAAGAAAATGCCCATCGCTGGTGCTGCTCCGGGCAGATACAAGGCCCGGGGTTGATCTATCCAATTGAGCGCATCCATGATCAAAAAAGTCGGGATCATGCCCAGAAAAGATGGCACCAGCATGGTGCCCATGACCAGTGCAAACAGCGCCTTCTTGAATCGGAACTCATAAACGGCGAATGCAAAACCCGCCATGGAACAAAACAACAAGGTCAGTGCCGTGCCCATCAAACCCACATACAAGGACCATCCCAGATTTTTCCAAAATGGGATTTTTCCCATGAGGATTTTCATGTTCTCAAAAAAATGGTCCCCAAAAAAGAGTGGCGGCGGAACACTGA
>JBEDMU010000116.1:0-4770 GCA_041170945.1 Pseudomonadota bacterium | reverse complement strand
GGCTGACCAAAAGCATTGGCCGCTTGGCGCTTGGGCAACACAGGGCGCTTGGCTGGCAAACCTGCCACCACGCTGGCGGTGTCGGGGCGCAGCTGAGCAGCAAAGGCGTAGGGGTCGCTTTTGAGCAAGCGTTCGCCTGCTTGGGTGGTGATTTCAAACTTGTAGAGTTCGCCCACCGCCACGGCTGGAACAAACAGTTCCCAAATGCCGCACGAATGGCGCAAGTGCATGGGATGCGAACGACCATTCCAGTGGTTGAAGTTGCCCACCACAGCCACCTGGGCCGCGTTGGGGGCCCACACCGCAAAGTGGGTTCCCGCCACGCCTTGCCACGTGATGGGGTGCGCACCTAAACATTCGTAGGGACGCAAATGCGACCCTTCGGCCAGCAGCCAAATGTCTACGTCACCCAACCACGAGTTTGATGTGTGCATTCACACATCTTACCCCTCAAACTTGAGCCAGGGCTTGCTCTAGGTCGGCTTTGAGGTCGTCGATGTGCTCAATGCCCACACACAAACGCACGGTGTCTTCGGTCACACCCGATGCCTCGAGCTCGGCCGGCGAAAGCTGACGATGCGTGGTGGACGCGGGATGCGTGGCCAACGAGCGAACGTCGCCAATATTGACCAAACGGGTGAACAGTTGCAACGCGTCAAGGAAGCGCTCGCCAGCAGCACGGCCACCTTGCACCCCAAATGTGAGCAGACCCGAGGCCTTGCCCTTCATGTATTTCTTTGCCAAACCGTGATGGGCATGGCTGGGCAGCGCGGCGTAATTGACCCAACGCACCTTGGGGTGCTTTTCAAGGTACTGCGCCACCGCCAAGGTGTTGTCGCAAATGCGCTCCATGCGCAGCGGCAAGGTTTCAATGCCTTGCAAAATCAAAAACGAATTGAAGGGAGAAATGGCCGCCCCCATATTGCGCAGCGGCACCACCCGGGCACGACCAATAAAGGCCGCAGCGCCCAAGGCTTCGGTGTACACCACACCGTGATAGCTCACGTCGGGTTCGTTCAAGCGCTTGAATCGGGCTTTGTGTTCGGCCCAAGGAAACTTGCCAGAATCGACAATGGCACCGCCCACACTGGTGCCGTGACCGCCCATGTATTTGGTGAGCGAATGCACCACGATGTCGGCGCCGTATTCAAACGGACGGCACAAATAGGGCGTTGGAACAGTGTTGTCAACAATGAGTGGAATGCCATGGCGATGGGCGATTTCGGCCAACGCTGCCATGTCGGTGATGTTGCCACGCGGGTTACCTTGCGATTCGCAATAAATGGCCTTGGTGCGCGCATCGATGAGCGGTTCAAAGCTGCTGGGATTGTCGGGGTTGGCAAAACGCACTTCAATGCCGTATTGCGGCAAGGTGTGGGCAAACAGGTTAAAGGTGCCACCATACAAAGTGCTGGCCGACACAATGTTGTCGCCCGCTTCCGAAATGGTTTGAATGGCGTAGGTGATAGCCGCCTGACCTGAAGCCAAAGCCAGTGCGCCGATGCCACCTTCCAACGCTGCTACACGCGCTTCTAGTACCGACTGCGTGGGGTTCATGATGCGGGTGTATATGTTGCCCGCCACCTTCAGGTCGAACAAATCGGCGCCATGCTGAGCGCTGTCAAACGCATAAGCAACGGTTTGATAAATCGGAGGCACCACCGCTTTGGTGGTGGGATCGGGCACATAACCCGCATGAACCGATTGCGTTTCAAATTTCCAGTTTTCAGACATGATTTACCTTTGTTTGACCAACCACACATTCGACCCGTTCTAGGTCGAAACCCAACAGAGCTTTAGCTCATGCGGCCAATGGCGCAAGAGACAAAACTCTTGGCGTTGGCCAAGCCAGCCGACAAACCCGACACACTGCCCTGCTCGGGATATCCCATGGCCAACAACTTGGCTACCACCGCTTCGCGCGTGGCGGGTTCACCCACGTAAGAAATGGTTTGGGTTTCGCGGTTGACTTGCAACTGATCAACGCCCGAAATTTCGCTCAAGCCTTTGACGATCGATTTTTCGCAACCGCCACACTTGATGTTTTCCACTTGAATTTGAATCGATTGAGACATGATGAGATCCTTTGTACTCAAAGAGTGCTGATGAGCATTTTGTATTTTTGTCAGCCCATTGTAGGACTGTTCATAGGAGAGATTGACGAACACACTGGGTGGAGTGTGCTGCCAATAGGGTCTTTGAAATACGTCCCAGCCAACGTTAAAATGAACTCTTTCACCGGGGGTGCTTGTGTGGCGCTGCGTCACATGGGCTGAGAAATACCCCTCTCACCTGATCTGGCTAGTACCAGCGTAGGGAGTGTGATGTCAGCCCCACCGCTCTTGCAGCACGGGTCATTGATTCAACCTCCTGCCTGGTGTGTTGAATGCGAAAGGACTCGACATGCAACGGCGGTTTTTTATTTCTGCAATTTATTCCGTGCTTATTTCCACGGGTACGTGGGTGGGCTTGGTAGCCAGCAGCCTGACACCCCAGTTTGCGCATGCGGCTGAAACCCTGCGCGTGATGACGCACAGCTCGTTCGATTTGCCCAAAGACATGCTGGCAGGTTTTGAACAATCCAATGGCGTGAAGCTGCAAATCATCAAAGGGGGCGATGCGGGCGAAATGCTCAACAAGCTGATCTTGACCAAAGGGTCACCCGTGGCCGACGTGGTGTACGGCATCGACAACACGCTGCTGCCACGTGCGTTGAGCAGCGGCATTGTGGCGCCTTACAGCGGCCCATCGGCCAAGGCTGCCAGCCTGGCTTCCATGGTAGAGGGCGATCAGGCCTCGGTGCATGGTGGCGTGGTTCCTATTGACTACGGTTTTGTAACCCTGAATATTGATAAAGCTTGGTTTGCCAACAACAAGGTGGCCATGCCTAAAACCCTGCAAGACTTGGCAAAGCCCGCGTACAAAAATTTGCTGGTCATGCCCCACCCGGCCACCTCAAGCACGGGCCAAGCCTTTATGTTGGCCACCCTTGCGGGGCTGGGCGAAGCCGCTGCGTTTGATTGGTGGAAGCAGATGCGCGCCAACGGACTGAAGGTGGTGAAAGGTTGGAGCGAGGCGTACTACACCGAGTTCAGTCGCAACGGCGGCACACGTCCCATGGTGGTGAGCTACGCCACCAGCCCAGCAGCCGAGGTGTTTTACAGCGAGAAAAAAATCGATGTATCTCCCACAGCCAACTTGCTGCTCAAAGGTGGTGTGTTTCGGCAAGTGGAAGGCGCTGCCTTGATTCAAGGGGGCAACCCGCGGGTGCAATCAGCCGCGGTGGCTTTTGTGGAGTTTTTGCGCAGCAAGCCTGTGCAAGCGGCTTTGCAAACCAGCATGTGGATGTACCCCGTGACGCCGGGCGTGCCTCACGCCGAGGTGATGAAGCACGCCGAAATGCCCAAGCAGTTTGAAGCCTTGCCCATGCCCGCTTTGCACATGCAAGCACCTCAGTGGCAACAGCGTTGGGTACAAGTGGTTCTGAAGTGATTCTTTCCACACAGACTGCTGGCCAACGCGCATGGGGCCCATGGGCACTGGCGCTGTTGCCGGCGCTGTTTGTGGTGGTATGGCTATGGGCTCCGTTGTTGCGGCTGTTGGCCGAGGGCTGGGGCAGCAGCGCCTTGTTTTGGTGGCACGACCCGTACCTTCGCAACAAGGTGGCATGGACGCTGTTGCAAGCCCTCATCACCACCGGCATTTGTGCCCTGGTGGGCTTGCCCATGGCTTGGGTGTTGGCCAGATGTGAATTCAAAGGCCGCACCCTGTGGCTGCGTCTGTTGATGCTGCCGTTTGTCATGCCCACCTTGGTAGCGGCCATGGGCATCTTGGCACTGTGGGGCCCGCGAGGATGGTTGGCTCCTGTGCTATCTGCCCTGAACATCCACTTGGAAGACAGTCCTGCGCTGATGATTTTGGGTCATGTGTTTTTCAACGTGGGATTGGTTATTCGAGCCAGTGTGGATGGCTTGGCCAGAGTGAGCCTGCAGCAGTTGAGTGCGTCTCGCAGCCTAGGTTCTGGGCCGTGGCTGGCCTTTTGGACAGTCGAATTTCCACTGATGCGAGGCTGGTTTTTTTCTGCGCTGTGCTTGGTTTTTTTGTATTGCTTCACAGGTTTTGGTTTGGCCTTGATTTTGGGCGGGCACGCCTGGGGCACCATCGAAGTTGAGATTTACACCCTCATTGCCCACGAGTTGCAACTGCAAACCGCATCCGTATTGGCCATGAGCATGTTGATGTTCACGTTTGGGGTGGCATGGGCTTATGCAAAGTTGGAGCAACGTTTGCGAGTTCGCCATTCCATCGAACCCGTGGTGCGTGTGCGACCACACACGCCTGCACTCAAAGCACTGGTGCTTGGGGTGCACAGCCTGTGGTGGTGGCTGTGTGGATTGCCACTCTTGGCGTTGTTGTTCAAGGCGCTAGAAGCTTTGGCAGCGCGCCAAGCATGGCTCGTTTGGCTGAACGAAGACACCGTTTGGGCGCTCATGAATTCACTGCGATTCACCGCCATGGGTTTGGTATTGGCCACCCTCTTGGGTGTGCTGCATGCCTTGGCTACTTCGGGTTTGCAGCATGTCAGTCCACGTTGGGCCAGCCTGTGGCGAGCTGGTGGCTATGCGCCTTTGTTGGTGTCGCCTGTGGCATTGGCGTTTGGGGTGTTGCTCATGTATCCACAATGGCTGTCAAGCTTGCCGTTGTTGGTGTGCGCTTATGCGCTGTTGGCTTACCCCATGGTGGCCCGATCGTTGACCAGCGCGCTAGACC
>JBEDMU010000115.1:0-10576 GCA_041170945.1 Pseudomonadota bacterium | reverse complement strand
GTGAAATCGTCTGGAATGGTGCCCAAATCGGTGACATCGCAACCCGCATCACGCAACAGCTGTGTGAGGAAATAGCGGTTGCTATCAAAAATAGCACCCGCAGGCAGTTGCTCTGGATCACAAGTGCCAGGTTGAATCAATTCATCACCTGTGGCGCACAGGGCCACACGAGGTGACCGAACCACCTGAGCCTGATGGCAACCGACGCTGGCCAACAACCCAATATGGGCTGCGTGCAAACGAGTACCGGCAGATACCACCACCTGACCCTTGGCAATGTCTTCCCCTCGACGTCGAATCGAGAGTCCGGGCTGCGGCAATAAATCAAACACCACACTCGCACCGTCGTCGCTCACACGTGCTTGTTCTTGCATGATGACTGCATCGGCCCCTGCTGGAATGGGAGCACCCGTGAAAATGCGTGCCACGGTTCCGGGCTGCAATTCCTGCGGTATTTGCCCAGCTGCAATGCGTTGCGAAATCAGCAAGGGCTGATGACCGGCACACACATCGGCACAACGCACGGCATAGCCATCCATCGCGCTGTTGTCAAAAGCTGGTACATCCATGCGCGATACCACGCTTTGCGCCAATACACGGCCAGTAGCCTGCATCAGCAAAACTGACTCCACTTGCGAAATGGCCGTCACCGCTGCCAACAGCTGGGCTTTGGCGTCGTCCAACGACATCAAGGGCGCACGTGGCTTGCTCATCAAGCTGCCTCGGGAGCATGCGTGCGAATGTAGGCCTTGACTTGCTCCACATTGGCAGGCATGACCTGTACTCGACGCGGCAAATCTTCAAGACCTTCAAGGCCTGCAGGGCGCGGAGCCTCGATACCCAACGCTTCACGAATCGTCTCGGCAAATTTGATGGGAAGTGCCGTCTCCAACACGAGCATGGGAACACCTGGCTCGACATGCTCGCGGGCCACCTTGACACCATCTGCCGTATGCGTGTCAATCACGGTGGCATCGCTTGCATAAACCGAACGTATGGTGTCTAAGCGGTTGGCGTGCACGCTCTTGCCACTGACAAAACCATACTGACCAATGCCAGCAAATTCTTGGCTTTGAGCCAAGTTGAACATGCCTTGTGCGCTCAAATCTGAAGCAAACAACTGCTTGACCTTGCCACCATCGCGATTGACCAAATCAAAGACAAAACGCTCAAAGTTGCTGGCTTTTGAAATGTCCATGGAAGGACTCGACGTTTCGTGGGTTTCGGCACTTCCACGCACCCGGTAAACCCCAGTTTTGAAAAATTCGTCAAGCACATCGTTTTCGTTGGTAGCAACCACCAAGCGTCGAATGGGCAAGCCCATCATTCGGGCCACATGGCCGGCACACACATTGCCAAAGTTGCCGCTGGGTACCGTGAAGCTCACCTGCTGTTGGTTGTTTTGTGTGGCCTGAAAATAACCCGCAAAGTAATACACCACCTGCGCCAACAGGCGCGCCCAATTGATGGAGTTCACAGTTCCAATGCGATAGCGTCGCTTGAATTCCAAATCGGCCGAGACCGCCTTGACGATGTCTTGGCAATCGTCGAACACGCCTTCAATGGCGATGTTATGGATGTTTTCATCTTGCAAGCTGAACATCTGCGCCTGCTGAAACGGGCTCATGCGTCCATGGGGACTGGTCATGAACACGCGCACGCCTTTTTTGCCACGCATGGCGTATTCGGCGGCGCTGCCCGTATCGCCAGAGGTGGCGCCCAAAATGTTTAGGGTTTCGCCACGTCGACCCAACTCGTATTCAAACAGGGCCCCCAACATTTGCATGGCCATGTCTTTGAACGCCAGCGTGGGGCCATTGGACAAAGCCTCCAACCACACCCCCCCTTTCAGGGGCTTGAGCGGCACAATGGCGTCGCTGCCGAAAACGGCAGGGGTATAAGTGCTTCGGCATAAGCGACGCAAGTCATCGGACGGAATATCGTCGATGTAGAGCGAAAAAATTTCGTAAGCCAAATCGGCATACGACAAACCACGCCAGCGCTCCAAGGTGGCATCACTGACTTGGGGGTAGCTGACGGGCATGTACAGGCCACCATCGGGAGCCAACCCTTCTAGCAAGATGTCGCAAAAGCGACGTTCAGCCTGATCGCCACGGGTCGAGATGTAACGCATCAAACCAACTCCTCTTTGCGGATGCGAATAATGGGAGCCATCACAGAATCCAATGAGGAAATGTCTTTCAAGGCTTGATTCATGGTGCCTTCACGTGTTTGATGCGTGAGAATGATGAGATCGGTTTGGTCAGATGACGCACCTGAAATTTCATCGGATTCACGCTGCATCACGGCATCGATGCTGATGTTGGCCTGCGCCAAAATAGCCGTGATACGTGCCAACACGCCCGCTTCGTCACGCACACGCAAGCGCAGGTAATAGCTGGTCACGATTTCGTCTAAGGGAATGACCTGCTCGCTGCCCATGGCTGCAGGCATGTAACCCAAGGCGGGGACTCGGTGCTCTGCATCAACGTCAAACGCACGGGCCACATCCACCAAATCGGCTACCACGGCACTGGCCGTTGGCAAGCCCCCTGCTCCTTTGCCGTAATAAAGGGTATCGCCTACCGCATCGCCTTTGACCATGACGGCATTCATGGCGCCTTCTACGTTGGCGATGAGTCGCTTGGCTGGCACCAAACAAGGATGCACGCGCAGCTCGATGCCCTGCGCTACACGCTTGGTAATACCCAATAATTTGATGCGATACCCCAATTGCTCGGCATAACGAATATCGGTGGCCGAGAGCTGGGTGATGCCTTCCATGGTGGCTTTGTTGAACTGCACCGGCACCCCAAACGCAATGGCACTCACAATCGAAATTTTGTGAGCAGCATCGACCCCTTCAATGTCAAACGTGGGATCAGCCTCGGCGTAGCCCAACGCTTGGGCTTGGCGCAATACCGTGTCGAAATCAAGCCCCTTGTCGCGCATTTCACTCAGAATGAAATTGGTGGTGCCATTGATGATGCCTGCCACCCACTCAATGCGGTTGGCGGTAAGGCCCTCGCGCAGGGTTTTGATGATGGGGATGCCGCCAGCCACAGCGGCTTCAAACAACACCATCACCCCTTTGCGTCGGGCGGCTTCAAAAATTTCGGTGCCGTGCACGGCCAACAACGCCTTATTGGCCGTGACCACGTGCTTGCCCGCTTCAATGGCTTCCAGCACAAGCTGACGAGTCAGGTCATAGCCACCCATCAACTCCACCACCACATCGACTTGTGGGTCTTGAATCACCGCACGTGCATCGGCCGACACTTTGGCCCGACCTGCCACCACCTTCTCAGCAGCAGCTGTGTCGCGACGAGCCACGTGTGTCACTACCAACGCACGGCCTGCACGACGCTGAATTTCGGCGCCATTGCGTTGCAACACTTCAAACACTCCGGCACCCACGGTGCCCAAGCCGATCAAACCAACATGGATAGGTTTCATGAATTATTTCTTTCCTTGTGAGGCACGGCGACGGGCCAAGAACCGATCAATACGGCCAATCGCTTCAGCCAAATCATCTGTGTTGGGTAAGAAGACCAACCGGAAATGATCGGGCGATGGATAGTTAAATCCTGAACCTTGAACAATCAACACCTTTTCTTCGGCGAGCAATTCGTAAGCAAATTGCTGATCGTCAGCAATGGGGTACACCTTGGGATCAAGGCGTGGGAACATATAGAGCGCAGCCTTGGGCTTGACACAGGTGACCCCCGGAATAGAGGTGAGCATGTCGTAGGCCAAGTCACGTTGCTTGCACAAGCGTCCCGTGGGCGCGACCAAATCGTTGATGCTTTGATACCCACCAAGCGCGGTTTGAATGGCCAACTGCCCAGGCGTATTGGCGCACAACCGCATCGAGGCCAGCATGTTCAAACCTTCGATGTAATCGCGCGCCATTTTTTTGTTGCCCGACACGATCATCCAACCGGCGCGATAACCACACGACCGATAGTTTTTAGACAATCCGTTGAAGGTGACAAACAACACATCGTCAGCCAACGAGGCAATGCTGGTGTGGGTGTTGCCGTCGTACAGCACCTTGTCGTAAATCTCATCGGCAAAAATGATGAGATTGTGTTTGCGCGCCAACGCCACAATCGCCAACAACACGTCATCGGGATACAAAGCCCCTGTCGGGTTGTTGGGGTTGATCACCACCAAACCCTTGGTGTTGGGAGTGATCTTGCGCTCCATGTCGGCCAAATCTGGAATCCAGCCCGCGCCCTCGTCACACATGTAGTGCACGGGCGTGCCACCCGACAAAGACACCGAAGCCGTCCACAATGGGTAGTCGGGTGCAGGCACCAAAATTTCGTCGCCCACATTGAGCAAGGCATTCATGCTCATGGTGATGAGCTCACTGGCGCCATTACCCAAATACACATCGTCTACCGTCACGCCCGCAATGCGTTTTTCTTGACAGTAGTGCACCACCGATTTGCGCGGCGCAAACAAGCCCTTGCTATCGGTGTAGCCGGCTGCGTCGGGCAAATTGCGAATCATGTCTTGCACAATTTCGTCGGGCGGCTCTAAACCAAACACCGCCAAGTTACCAATATTGAGCTTGATGATTTTGTGGCCGTCTTCTTCCATCGCTCGCGCCTTGTCTAGCACCGGTCCGCGGATGTCGTAACACACATTGGCCAATTTGGCCGATTTTTGGACTGAACTTGAAGACATGAATACGCCTTGAATGCGAAGTGAAAAGAGAGCCTGCGACAATACAGCATTGTCATAGACGCAAACCCATCATTTCAACACAAAAACATGCAACTCCAACCCGACGCCACAGGTCGAATCACGATTATGGGTTTGACCGATGAATGGATACAAATCAACCAAGAACGCTATGAACGCAGCGTGGCCATTTTGGTTGACCACATTGTTGATTGGTCCATCGATGCAGTAGAGGCTTTAGAGATCCATCACTTTGATGAAATTTTGAGCAAAAAACCTGAGGTCGTGCTGGTTGGAACCGGAATTTGTCAAGCTTTTGTCCACCCCAAGGTGGCTGCCCATTTGGCCCAGGCTGGCGTAGGACTTGAATGCATGACCACCAGAGCGGCATGCCACACCTTCAACATGCTATCGGCCGAAGATCGCCGGGTTGCAGCTATCCTGATCAAAAGTCAGACAAAATCCTGAATCGGTTAGAATAGAGGGTTTCCAGCTTACAGTATTGTCAGGATGTGCCATGGCGGTTGTTGTCAACAAACCAGTTCCCGAATTTGAAGCCCTCGCCACCGGCGGTCTGAAAGTGACCAACCAGTCTTTACTGGGTCAAACCGTGGTGTTGTACTTTTACCCCAAAGACCACACCCCAGGCTGCACCACTGAGTCTATGGAGTTTCGCGACAAATACAAAGACTTCACCAAAGCAGGTGCAGTGGTATTTGGTCTGTCACGCGACAACATGAAGTCGCACGAAACTTTTAAAACCAATCTTGAACTGCCCTTCGAGTTGATTGCCGATACCGAAGAAAAAATGTGCCACATGTTTGGTGTGGTCAAAAACAAAATCATGTACGGCAAAAAGGTCAAGGGTATTGAGCGCAGCACCTTCCTCATTGGGCCCGATGGCATATTGCGCCAAGAATGGCGTGGCATCAAGGTGGCTGGCCATGTTGACGAAGTGCTCAAAGCAGTGAAAGCTCTGAAAAAAGCGGGTGCATCAGCTGCCGCTGTGGCCGCTTAACTTTTTACCAAGCTCACCACTTTATCCAAACCCCAACTCGAACGCAGTCGGGGTTTTCACTCGACTGGGTGTGTCAAGGAATTTGTGCATAATGGATTTATGCCTCTTCCTCCCGCCCCCTCCAAAAAAGCCGCTCGTCTTAGCAAGGAATTGCTAGACTCCCCTCCTAAAGCCAAGGTCGCCGCACGACCCAAGCCGCCATCGAAAACGGCAGCTTCAGCTAACCAGCCACCGGCTTTGGCCCAAGTAGCTGCCCCAGCCGCTACCGCATCAGCTGCCACCGATTCAGGCTCGCTGCTAAGTGCCCCCTTCAAGCCTGCTGTTGGCAAGACCAATGGCAAGACCGAGGTTTCCAAAGTACCTAAGCGCCAGGTACGACAAGTTGCCAAACACCGTGACGACGGCAAGAAGCGTTTGTTTGTGGTTGACACCAATGTGTTATTGCACGACACCACGTCGCTGTTCCGCTTTGAAGAGCACGACGTTTACCTTCCCATGATCGTGCTGGAAGAACTCGACGCCAACAAACGCGGCATGACTGAAGTGGCTCGCAACGCGCGCCAGGCCAGCCGAACTTTGGACACCTTGGTCAGCAATTCGGGCGGCGAATTGACCCAGGGTGTTGCCCTCAATTCCATGGGGCATGTCGATGCATTGGGCAAGTTGTTTTTCCAAACCGAAGCGCTTCCCCAGGCCGATTTGGTGACTGTGTTGCCTCAGGGCAAAGCCGACAACCAAATTTTGGGCGTGTTGCAAGCCCTGACCCGCAAGTTCAGTGATCGTCAGGTCGTGCTGGTGTCCAAAGACATCAACATCCGCGTCAAGGCTCGTGCGCTGGGTTTGCAAGCCGAAGACTACGAAAACGACAAAGCCCTCAATGACGACGAGCTGCTTTACACCGGCACCGTGGCCTTACCCGCTGATTTTTGGACCAAACAAGGCAAAAAAATTGAGAGCTGGCAACAAGGAGCTCACACCTACTATCGGGTGACAGGCTCTTGGGTGTCGCAATGGATGCTGAACACCTTTGTGTATTACGAAGTGGCGGGTGAAGCGCCCTTTTATGCTCGCGTGGTTGAATTGCGGGGCAACTCAGCTGTATTGAAAACCCTGAAAGATTTCAGCCATCAGAAGAATGGGGTATGGGGGGTATTGGCACGCAACCGTGAGCAAAATTTTGCCCTGAACCTGCTGATGGATCCTGATGTCGATTTCGTCACTCTGACCGGCACCGCCGGTACAGGCAAAACCTTGCTGTCATTGGTCGCAGGCCTCACCCAAGTGCTTGACGATCGTCGCTATACCGAAATCATCATGACGCGAGCCACTGTGTCGGTAGGCGATGACATTGGCTTCTTGCCTGGCACCGAAGAAGAAAAAATGAGTCCTTGGATGGGCGCCCTTGATGACAACTTGGAATTCTTGTCTAAAGGCGATGGATCAGGTGCCGGCGAATGGGGTCGAGCTGCCACCAACGAGCTCATTCGCTCGCGCATCAAGATCAAGAGTTTGAACTTCATGCGCGGTCGCACGTTCTTGAATAAATTTGTCATCATCGATGAGGCCCAGAACCTCACACCCAAGCAAATCAAAACCTTGATCACCCGCTCGGGGCCTGGCACCAAGTTGGTTTGCATGGGTAACCTGTCGCAAATTGACACGCCCTACCTCACCGAAGGTTCTTCGGGTCTGACCTATGTGGTCGATCGCTTCAAAGGCTGGCCTCATGGAGGCCATGTGCAGTTAGCGCGCGGTGAGCGTTCGCGCTTGGCTGACTTTGCCAGCGACGTGCTTTAAAACACGTCGTCGGCCGAGGCCAGGCTTTCAAACCGGGTCATGGTGTTCAAGAAGGCCAACTTGATCACCCCGGTGGGGCCGTTGCGGTGCTTGGCAATGATGATCTCGGCCACGCCAGGTTCTTTGGTTTCTTTGTTGTAGTACTCGTCACGATAAATGAACGTGATGATGTCGGCGTCTTGCTCAATGGCGCCCGATTCGCGCAAGTCGCTCATCATGGGGCGCTTGTCGGTACGCGACTCCACCCCACGGTTGAGCTGCGACAACGCAATCACGGGGCATTGCAATTCTTTGGCGAGCATTTTCAGACCACGTGAAATTTCTCCCAACTCAGTGGCACGGTTTTCGCCATCGTATTTGGTTCCGCCACTCATGAGCTGCAAATAGTCGACCACGATCAGGCCCAATTTGCCCTGTGAACGGGCCAAACGCCTTGCAGCCGCACGCAAATCGCCTGGAGTGAGACCTGGTGTTTCGTCGATGTGCAGTTGCACGTTGCGCAAACGCTCAATGGCTTCGGCCAAACGCGGCCATTCGTCGTCATTGAGCCTACCAGTGCGCAAATGACCTTGGTGAATGCGCCCAATCGATCCCACCACCCGCAACGCCAACTGGGATGCGCCCATTTCCATGGAGAACACCGCCACAGGCAAGCCTTCGTTAATGGCCACGTGCTCGGCAATGTTCAGTGCCAAGCTGGTTTTACCCATACTGGGACGAGCCGCCAAAATAATCAGATCGCCAGGCTGCAAACCCGCCGTGAAACGATCGAGATCGACAAACCCTGTGGGGACCCCTGTGATGTCGTTGGGGTTTTGCGACATCTCATCAACTCGGTCCATGAGCTGAACCGCCAAGCCCTCGATGGTGTGAAACCCGCCCTTCATGCGAGCGCCTTCTTCACCAATTTTGAAGACCTTTTGCTCGGCCTCGTCCAAAATTTCAGACACGTTGCGACCCTGGGTATTGAACGCCGAGGTAGCAATGTCGTCGCTAGCGCTGATGAGCTTGCGCAAAATGGCACGTTCGCGAACGATTTCGGCGTAACGACGAATATTGGCCGCACTAGGAACAAACTGAGCCAGGCTGTTTAAATAAGCCAAGCCACCCGCCTCTTGGGCCTTGCCCAAAGCCTGCAGGTGCTCGTGCACGGTGATCACATCTGCAGGTTTATGCGCTGAAATGAGCGCCTCGATGGCTCCAAAAATCTCGCGATGCTCAAAGCGATAAAAGTCGTCGACCCCTAAGGTGCCGTCCATTTTGTCCCATGCTTGGTTATCGAGCAACAAGCCACCCAACACGCTGGTTTCTGCCTCAACGGAATGGGGTGGCACACGCAAACGCCCCACCGCTGGATCGGCATCGGAGAGTTCGTCAAAAGACATAGGGACAGGCAGCGCATCGTTCATGACAAGAATCGTAACCGGGATTGCCACACGTTCTTGTGGATAAACCTGTGTAAATCAAGTGAACAAGATGTGGGAAAAGCAAAAAAAACCGCCTCGCAAGGAGGCGGTTTTGCGTGGAAGCGAGAAGACGCGTATTAAGCGGCTTCGCCTTCGACTTTGACGGGCACTTCAACCACCACGTCGGTGTGCAAAGACAGCTCAACGGTGTACTCGCCTACGGCCTTGAGAGGACCATTGGGCATGCGCACTTGGGCTTTGCTCACTTCGAACGACTTGGCCTGAAGGGCTTCAGCGATGTCAAAGTTGGTGACCGAACCAAACAAACGGCCATCAACGCCTGCTTTTTGGCTGATTTGAACCACGACACCAGCCAGCTTTTCGGCTTGAGCTTGTGCAGCAGCCAAACGCTCAGCAGCCGCTTTTTCGAGTTCGGCACGACGTGCTTCGAATTCGGCAATGGCCACTTTGGTGGCACGACGAGCTTGACCAGAAGGAATGAGGAAGTTACGGGCATAACCGTCTTTGACGCGAACGACGTCGCCCAAACCGCCCAAGTTCACCACTTTTTCGAGAAGAATGATTTCCATGGTGAGACTCCTTAAACGTGGTGCTTGTCAGAGTAAGGCAACAAAGCCAACTGGCGCGCACGCTTGATGGCAGTGTTGAGCTGACGCTGATAAATGGCACGTGTGCCAGTCAGGCGGGCAGGAATAATTTTGCCGTTTTCAGCAATGAAGTCACGCAGAGTGTCGACGTCTTTGTAGTCGATTTCTTCGACGCCAGCCACAGTGAAGCGGCAGAAACGCTTGCGTTTGAACAGCAGGGATTGAGACGCAGGGCGCTTGGGGCGCTTGTCTTTGAGATTACGCTTGGGGGGTGCCATGATGGGACCTCTTACATTCGATAGTTTGTTGAATCACGATTTGCTTGTTACGCCAACAGCGTATCAAGCAGCTTCAGCTTGTTGAGCGGCCTTGCGGGCCTCTTCGCGCTCGACCGTTTTCATCATCAGAGAAGGAGCGGTTTCAGCTTTTTTCTTCTGAATGGTGAGGTGGCGCAACACAGCGTCGTTGAAGCGGAATGCGTGCTCGAGCTCTTGCAGAGTTTCTTTGGAGCACTCGATGTTCAAGCAAACGTAGTGAGCTTTGCTCAGTTTGTTGATCTGGTAGGCCAACTGACGGCGGCCCCAGTTTTCTTCGCGATGGATCACGCCAGAAGCGGCTGTAACCATGCCTTTGTAGCGCTCCAGCATGGCCGGAACTTGCTCGCTTTGATCCGGGTGGATCAGCAAGACGATTTCGTAGTGACGCATGACAACTCCTTGTGGTTGGTGCCCAGCAAACTGGGCGGTTAAGCCTTCTGCGGCGTCAACACGCAGTAAAGCAAGGAAAGCCTGCCATTATAGCCTTTTTGGCGGGCGTCGTAAATGTGCGACGGTTGAGCGCTCGATAGCCTGAGGCGGCCCTGTCAGCATGCTGACCAAAACAATCAAGACCAGGCCTACCGGCACCCCCAGCACCCCTGCCGATATGGGCTCAATGCCCCACAGCAAATCGGGGGTCGAGGTCAGCCCCGCCCAAGCTCTAAACCCGCTGGCATTCCACAAGATGTAGCCACCGGTGACCAACAAGCCCCCCAGCATGCCAGCTGCGGCGCCCCA
>JBEDMU010000114.1:0-5543 GCA_041170945.1 Pseudomonadota bacterium | reverse complement strand
TTCCGTTGGAATTAGCAGAACGTTTGATCGCTGCTTTAACGCCCGATTCAATAGCCAGCGTGGCCTGCGTCTCAAACCAGGGAGACACTACCAGCCCACAAATACAACCCTGCTGTTGCTTAATCAGGGGCGCAGCTTTAGACAGATTGGTTCAATATATAGAAGGTGGTCAGCGGTCTGTGCTGGGCTGGCTCAAGCAAATCGAGGCACTAGAAGTAGCGTTTGATCAAGCGCCATGGAGTAACTTTGTCAACCTCAACGAACCTGATCAACTCCTAAATTTGCCAGTGCATCCGCCCGTTCATTACCCGGATTACCTGCGTGCCCCTTGACCCAATGCCATTCAATCTGATGCGGGCCGTCATAGACCAAACGATCAAGCGTTTGCCACAAATCTGCATTCTTGACGGCTTGATTGGATGCTGTTTTCCAACCCTTGCGCTTCCATCCATGGATCCATTCGGTAATTCCCTTGCGTACATACTCACTGTCTAGATGCAAATGAATTTGGCACGGCTTTTTCAGCGCCAGCAGCGCTTCAATGACTGCCCGCAACTCCATTCGGTTGTTGGTAGTCTCCGCTTCGCCCCCGTGCAACTCTCGTTCTTGAGTGCCTGCAGATAAATAAACACCCCACCCTCCTGGACCTGGATTTCCCTTGCAGGCTCCGTCGGTATATATGTGTACAACTGGCGTTGGGAGATTCATGAGGCATCTTTCGTTAAGTCTTTTTGCACACGCACGTTAGATACAGCCTGTACAGATCGAGACCCTGTATTTTTCCACGCGGGTGACATCCATCTCACTCCGGCCACTCGCTTGACCGCGCGGATCATGTAAATTGCACCTACCCAATGCGCAAACGAATGACCACTTCCCAAAGTCTGGTTGTGATGAGAGATATCAGGCGCTTTCAACCCTCGATCGATGGGAAGCCGATTCACAGCTGAAGCATCATCAAGGATTTCGAAATCGAGCAGCTGTAACCAATCTTTGATTCTTTGTCGCGAAATCCAGTTCACCCGATACGGCCAATCTTTAACTGTGTTGCTCGGGGGAAAAGAAGTTTCTTTGCCGTTTTTTGAATAATGACGCCATAAATTCCACGTCAGTCCAAACAAGCTCCATGCTTGAAACCCCAATATCAATACTTGGCCCTGGGGACGCAACACCCGTGACACTTCACGCAAACAGCCATGAGGGTCTTCTACCCACTCCAACGAATGCGGCAAGACGACCAAGTCCAAGTTTTCATCAGAAAAAGGCAGGTGAGAAGCTGACAAACACAATTGAACAGACGGGGGCTGCGCAACAGTTGAGCGTTCAATCTCTTGACTTTGAACAGACGGTTGCCAAGGGTTTAATTCGGCCACCCACTGGTGTGGAATCCGATTGTTCCGCATTGCCGAAAACGACGATAGTCCGAGCTGTAGCGCATGGTAACCAAATACATCCTCCAAGACATGATCGCACCATGCCTGCTCAACGGACGAGACATATTGGCCCTTAGCCGTATCAAGCCAGTCGCGATTCTTTACAATGGAATTCATCTTGAACAGAAATTTTGGCAAACCCAATCACATGCGATGGATCTGAACTTATCATGAATTTATCGGCTGTGACAAAGCTGATGCCTTTGCCGGCGTTTCAAGACAACTACATCTGGTTGCTCATTAGAGGGCAACTGGTTGTGGCGGTAGACCCTGGTTCTGCTTCAGTAGTGGAAGATCATCTTCAACTACACGACTTGACACTGACGCACATTTTGGTGACTCACCATCATGCGGACCATACAGGGGGTGTGCAACAGTTGCTGGATCGGCACCCGCAAGTACAACTTATCGCGCCGCAGCATCACCAATACGGTCATCACTCATACACCCACTTGTCAGATGGCGAAAAGATGCAGCTGACTGAAATGAACTGGAGCTGCACTGCCATTCACACCCCGGGGCACACGCTAGACCACGTTTGTTACTGGCTAGAAGACACCCATCATCTAGAAGCCCCCATTTTGTTTTCTGGAGATACTCTTTTTGCAGGAGGATGCGGCCGTTTGTTCGAAGGTTCTGCTGAACAGATGTGGCATTCATTGCACTCACTAAGAAATCTCCCACCCAGCACTCGCGTCTGTGCTGCACACGAATACACGTTAGCCAATCTCGATTTTGCTTGCCATTACGCAAGCCAAGATCCTCACTTCAGTCAACGATTTCTCGACGTAAAAAACCTTCGCAACTTGGGCTTGCCAACACTACCCAGCTCAATAGAAAAAGAAAGAAAAAGTAACATATTTTTGCGAGCTGACGACGATCGGTTAAAGTCTATTTGGCAATCTTTGGGGTTGCCCGCGAATGCAAATACTGTCGAAACCTTTAGCTGGTTGCGTCAGGCTAAAAATCATTTTCCCTCTTGCTGATCTCTTTATTTGTTTTGAATTCCCTCATGCGCTCACGATTTCTGCCATCAGCTTTTTTTTGCACATTGACATGTGCCTTTATTTTGACTGGCTGCGCAAGTCAACCCCGTGTCATCGATGCTGTATCTGTACAGGTCAACACCGTCGAACCCAAGACCATTCAACAAACCAAACCTTCGCCTCGCCCAGAACAGATTGAAGAACCCTTCTCCCCTCAATTTCCACCTCAACCCGTTTCAAGCGTCCCCAATACACAAGGGCTGAGCCCGCTCGTGCGAACTCAGCCCATTGAAGCCAGCATCACAGCACCTGCACAGGCTCCAATTGACCTGTGGTCAAGAATACGGCGCAACCTGAGCATGAACGATGTTGAAGATCCTGATCGTGTTGCCGAATGGGAACATTGGTACGCCTCACGACCCGACTACATTGAACGCATGACACGTCGAGCTGAACGCTATTTGTTCTACGTGGTTGAAGAAATTGAAAAACGCAAAATGCCCTCTGAGTTGGCACTGCTTCCTTTTATTGAAAGCGCGTTCAATCCTGAAGCAGTTTCATCGGCCAAAGCAGCTGGCATGTGGCAATTCATGCCGGCGACGGGCCGCACTTTCGACCTGACCCAAAACCTGTTTCGCGACGAACGCCGAGATGTCTTGGAGTCGACAAGAGCTGCTCTTGATTACCTAGAAAAATTGCACCGCATGTTCGGCGACTGGCACTTGGCGTTGGCTGCATACAACTGGGGAGAAGGCAACGTCATGAGGGCGATCAAAAAGGCCCAAGCGAATAACGATGCCCCGACCTATCAGGGCATACGCATGCCCAATGAGACGCGACATTACGTCCCCAAATTGCAAGCTGTAGAAAACTTGGTACGCGATCCAGAGAAATATGGAATTTCGTTGCCCATGCTGCCCAACCATCCATTTTTTGATGTAGTGAGCATAGAAAAAGACATTGATGTCGAACTGGCAGCTGAACTGGCACAGGTGGACTTGAGCGAATTTAAAGCCTTGAATCCATCGTTGAAATATCCCATTATTTTTGCCGAGGGGAATCCCAAGGTGTTGATGCCGTGGGAAAACGTCACCGTGTTTGAAACCAACCTTCAAGGTTGGGAGGGACCACTGGCCTCATGGACAGCATGGGTAGCACCTAGCAACATGAAAATTGGGGATATTGCCAAACGCGTGGGAATGTCAGAGATGGAGTTGCGTCGTATCAACAACATCCCAGCAGGCCGTTCGGTTAAAGCAGGTTCCACTCTCTTGATCAAGCGTGGCAAGCACGCTGACGAAAATGTCAGCAGCAAAATTGCAGAAACAGGTCAGCTCATTTTGCAAGCCGAGGTTCGCCTACGCAAAGCTCGAATGAAAGCTCGCAGCGGTGAAACAGTTGCATTGATGGCGCGACGTGTGGGCGTTTCTGCTGAGTCTTTGTCTGAATGGAACCGCCTTAAGCCTTCTCACCGTCTGAAGAAGGGTCAAGTGCTAACGGTTTACGTACCAGCAAAACCCAAAGCAACGAGCACAGCCCAAAAGCGCACGACTTCTAAAAAGAAGAGCAGCATCACAGCAAAAAACCGCTGACACTGACATGACTTGATAAGAGTCAGACAGAGCCAGTTTGCTAAAACAAAGGCTTTCGTTCGCTTAACGAGTGGGCCAACGAGGACAAGTCAACATATTCCAGTTCGCTTCCAGCTGGCACACCTTTGGATAAACGGGTAACCCGCAGATCGAGCCCTTTGACTGCTTGAGCAACGGCGTGTGCGGTCACCTCTCCAGACGCGGTAAAAGACGTGGCAATCACCAACTCTTGGACAGGCGTCGAGGGCGCAGAAGTCGATAAAGGGGCAGCGCTGAGAGAAATGTCGGCAGAGTTTTGTTGGATACGCGTGATGAGTTGAGTCAAACCAGCCGACTGAACACCTACCCCGTCTAATGGCTTGACTGCGCCCGACAACACAAAATACAAACCACGGTACAGGCCCGTTTTCTCGATCATGTCTTGATCAGACGACGATTCGACCACGCAAAGAACTGAAGAATCTCGATTGGGATCGCTACATACGTCACACACGGGCAGTTGTGACAATGTGTTGCATCGACTGCAATGACCCACCAACTCACATGCTTGTGTCAACGAACGAGCCAAAAGCAAGGCACCTTCACGGTCGTGCTGTAAGAAATGCCACGCCATTCGATGCGCTGTCTTTTCACCGACACCAGGCAATCGTTGCAGAGCTTGTGCAAGCGCCTGCAATGCACTAGGGGCCTTGTTCATCTGCATGGGATCAGCTCACCATTAATCGGCCATCAAACCGCTGGAGGCCAGCATCAGAAAGGCAACTTCATGCCACCCGGCAAGCCAGGCATACCAGCTGTTACCTTACCCATGCGTTCTTGCGATACCTGCTCGACTCGGCGAACAGCATCGTTAACAGCTACCGCCAGCAAATCTTCCAGCATTTCTTTATCGTCAGACATCAAAGAAGCATCAATTTGAACCCGTTTGACTTCATGTTTGCCGGTCATGGAAATTTTGACCATGCCTGAACCAGCCTCACCCTCTACTTCCAAGCTGGCGAGTTCTTCTTGAGCTTTCTTCAAATTCTCTTGCATGGCCTGCGCTTGTTTCATCAAGCCTGCGATATGACCTTTGTTGAACATCTTCAACTTCCTTTCAGAGTACCGGGAACGATCACGCCCCCAAACGATTCTTTTAATGCGGACAAGGCCGGATCAGACCAAATAGACGTCTCGGCTTCACGAAGTTTTGCCAAAGCAGTGGCTTCCATGCGCCGAGCAGCGCAATCGGTGACTTCGCCGATGGAAACTGACAGCTCAACTGGCCAGCCCTCTAGGGTCATGGCTTTGGCCAATCGCTCTTGTATTGCTGCCTGAGCCAACGTTTCAGACGGAACGCGCAATGAAACTCTCCAGCCACCATCAGACAAAGATTCTTGCGCCACGCACATGGCCTGAATGGCCAGTTCACGAGACATGGCCGTGATTTTTCCTGCGACAGCCAATTGCTCTACCGTGTGATACCAATCAAATGCCTTGACACGATCCATCTGTAAAGATTGAGGCGCCTGAGGCACTTCTGGCGCGATTGC
>JBEDMU010000113.1:0-3549 GCA_041170945.1 Pseudomonadota bacterium | reverse complement strand
GAGCAATCCAGCCCCCATCCATATTCCAGGCCACCCCACGCGTGTTGCGTGCTGCATCGGAGCACAGAAATAATGCCAGCTCCCCCAATTCCTGCGGAGTGGTGCATTGAAGGGATGGTTCTTTTTGGCTCAGCATGCTCTCGAGGGCTTGCTCGGTACTGATGCCCTTTTCTAATGCTTTGGTATCAATTTGCTGTTGAACCATGGGGGTCAGCACCCAGCCGGGGCAAATGGCATTACAGGTGATCCCGGTGGTTGCTGTTTCAAGTGCGGTTACCTTGGTTAAGCCTACCAGGCCATGCTTGGAGGCGACGTAAGCCGATTTATGAATCGATGCCACCAATCCGTGAACCGATGCCAAGTTAATGATTCGCCCCCAGTTGCGTTGTCTCATGTAGGGCAAGGCCAGCCGTGTGGTGTGAAAAGCACTGCTGAGATTGATGGCCAGTATGGCGTCCCAGCGCTCGGGAGGAAAATCTTCAATTGCGGCCACATGTTGAATGCCTGCGTTGTTGATCAAAATATCAACGCCGCCCATCTGCTCTTGAGCTGCATTCATCATGGATTCAATCTCGTCGACCTTGGTCATGTCGGCAGGATGGAAGTAAGCCTCAACACCCAAGCTGCGGATGCTCTGCAATGGTCCTTGCGAATCGCCAAATCCATTGAGCATGACATGGGCGCCCGCTTGAGCCATGGCTTGGGCCAGCCCCAATCCAATTCCACTGGTTGATCCAGTGATCAACGCTTTTTTTCCTACCAAACTGACCATGACTTGTCTCCAATGAATTAGGATCAGGGTTGAAACATTATCTCGGAGGTTAAAGGCCTTATGCCTCATGTTTCCTTACATTACATCGATTGTCCGGGTCCATTAGCGGCTCATGGTGGCCCGCGTGAGATGGCTTATTGGCAATGGAGTCAGTTGGGATGCAAAGAGCCCCAAAAGTACGTCATCTGTGTGCATGGGCTCACTCGTCAAGGTCGCGACTTTGACGCACTGGCCAAATGTCTTGCACCTTACCGCACCGTCATCGCTGTCGATTTGGCTGGTCGTGGTCGAAGTCATCGCTTGGCAGATCCTCTGGCGTATGCCGTTCCGACCTACGTTTCTGATCTTTTTCAATTGCTCTCCCATCTCAAGGCTGAATCCATCGATTGGGTTGGCACCAGTTTGGGCGGCTTGATCGGCATGACGTTGGCCTCATTGAATTCCAGCCCCATTCATAAATTGGTACTCAACGATGTGGGTCCAAGCCTTGAACCCTCGGGTTTGAAGCGAATTGCCCAATATCTCAGCCAATACCGTGATTTTGATTCTCTGGAAGAGGCTCGGGCCTATCATCGAAGCATACACAGTACCTTTGGCGAACATACAGACCAGCAATGGGATGAGCTGAGTCACTATCAGTTTGTTCAACGCGATAACGGCAAATGGCACGCCCATTACGACCCTTCGATTGCAGCACCATTTGCCAACTTGGCAGCATTTGATGATCCAGCCATTCGGGCTCATTCAGAGCAGGCTGCTTGGTCTCTATACGATGCTATTCAGGCACCTACGCTGTTGATTCGGGGGGAGCAAAGCGATTTGCTCAGCCAGACTACGGCTAATCAGATGCAAACTCGGGGTCCAAAGGCGCAGGTACATGTGGTTCCGGGTGTTGGACATGCCCCCACTCTGATCGACCCAGATCAGCAAAGCGTGGTCTTAAAGTTTTTGCTTGAACATGCAAACTGAGTCTTCTTACTCCTCGATTCCAACCGCCATTTCTGTGGCGACTCGCGATGCTGCCTCTGTTAATCAGAATTTGGTAGAAAAGGCGCGCACATTTGCGCTGCCTTTGTTAGAGGGTTGGGTATTGGACTCGGGGGAAAATGCACTTGCTCACGCAGACGCTGTTGGTCTTATCTTGCGTAGTATTGGAGCCTCCGATAGTTTGTTGGCTGCGGTTTACTTGGAATTGGCATCTGCACAGTTACAAAAGCCAGAAGAACTATTGACACGTCACTTCGGTGCAGAGTTGGCTCATCTAACGTCAGAAGCATTGAAGCTCGTTCACCTACAAAGGCAGTCCAGAGAGCGAACCGCCAAAGCAATTCATGCTCAGCAAGAAGGGCGAATTGCTGTCAACGATATCACCGCCAGTCATACCGAGAACGTCAGAAAGCTTCTGCTGGCTTTTTCCAAAGATCTGCGTGTGGTGATGTTGCGATTGGCCTCTCGGCTTCAAACATTGCGATATGCCGCTTCTCAAAAGCAACCGCCACCTATCGCCATCAGTGAAGAAACGCTTCATGTGTTCGCGCCATTGGCCAATCGTTTGGGAATATGGCCACTCAAATGGGAACTGGAAGATCTTTCGTTTCGTTTTCTTGAGCCTCAGACCTATAAAGAAATAGCGCTTCAGCTAGACGAAAAGAGGGTCGAGCGTGAGGCGCACATGCACGCATTGAAGGACGAGATATCGAGGCAACTTCAAAGCAAGGGAATTGAGGCGGATGTGTCTGCACGTCCGAAGCACATATACAGCATCGTCAAAAAAATGAGGGGCAAGGGCCTCGACTTTTCTCGTGTTTACGACATCAGAGCGGTTCGTATCATTGTCAATGATGTCGATGCTTGCTATCGAGTGCTTGACCACGTTCATCAAGTGTTCAATCCGGTGCTCGAAGAATTTGATGACTACATCGCCAAGCCGAAACCTAATGGATATCAGTCGTTGCACACGGTGGTCCGTGATGCTGAGGGACGGTCTATTGAGATTCAGATTCGATCGCAAGACATGCACGCGCATGCAGAGCATGGTGTGGCAGCCCATTGGGCTTACAAAGAAGCAGGGGCCAAAGGGTACGGCGGCGAAGTAACAGCTGAATCATCCTATGAGGCCAAAATTGCCGTCTTGCGGCAACTCTTGGCCTGGGAGCGCGACCTGAGTGGCTCCACTCAGCATTTGTTTGACGACCGTATTTATGTGCTCACCCCACAAGCGGCGATTGTTGAATTGCCCAAGGGCGCAACGCCAATTGATTTTGCATATTCAGTTCACACCACTTTGGGTCATCGCTGCCGCGGTGCCAAGGTCGATGGTGTGATGATCCCTCTGACCACGGCTCTTCAAAACGGGCAAACGGTTGAAATCCTTACCGTCAAAGAAGGCGGACCCTCCCGGGACTGGCTTTCAGCTGATGCTGGTTATTTGGTGACCAGCAGAGCCAAAACAAAGGTAAAAGCCTGGTTCAATGCTTTGGCCACCCAAGAGCACCTCAATAGGGGTCGTGAGCAAGTTGAAAAGCTCTTGCAACGTGAAGGCAAGACATCCATCAAGTTAGAAGATTTGGCCCGAGATTTGGGTCTAGCTAATGCAGATGAGTTGTTCGTGTTGGTAGGGAAAGATGAGTTTTCCTTAAAAGCCATAGAGACGCAGTGGAAACCCGTTGAACCCGAGGCGAATCCAGATGACAAGGTGCTGGCCAAGGCGGCTAGTTCTGCGCAGGCGCAACGCGACAAGCCCAGTGGCCGAAGTAACGTGCTGGTAGTTGGAGTTG
>JBEDMU010000112.1:0-5129 GCA_041170945.1 Pseudomonadota bacterium | reverse complement strand
TGCGGGCAGGAGTGCAACTTCAAGTGTCCTTAGATTGATGCTCTGCGCCCCAACCTTCTCACCCCAAATCCCTTAGCACCACGGGCTCTATCTCGGCCCACTCTTCATCGGTAAACAGCCGAGAGCGTGTGTGAAACGCTTTGCCGGTGTTGCCTTCCAGCGAAAACGTGCCGCCCGAACCTTCAATCACGTCCAATATCAATTGGGTGTGTTTCCAATATTCGTATTGCGACTTGCTGATATAAAACGGCACACCCCCCACGTGACCCAGCAGCACATCGTAAGCCCCAATGGTCAGGTCGGTGGGCAAATAACAGTTGGCAGCGCTGTTGTCGCAACAGCCCCCCGATTGGTGAAACATCAGTTCACCGTGCTCGGCCTGAAGCACCGCAATCAAATCCAACGCAGCCTGTGTGGCCACCACTCGTTCAACCATGTTGTGCCTCCAAAAAAGGGGCGGAGATGACTCCGCCCCATTCATTTTGCAATCTAAGCAAAATCAGAAGAAGCCCAGTTTGTTTTCGCTGTAGCTAACCAACAAGTTTTTGGTTTGTTGGTAGTGGTCCAGCATCATCTTGTGGGTTTCACGGCCAATGCCCGACTCTTTGTAGCCACCAAAGGCAGCGTGAGCAGGGTAGGCGTGGTAGCAGTTGGTCCACACACGACCAGCCTTGATGGCGCGGCCCATGCGGTATGCCACGTTGCCGTTGCGAGTCCACACACCAGCGCCCAAGCCGTACAGCGTGTCGTTGGCAATGGCCAAAGCTTCGGCCTCGTCCTTGAAGGTGGTCACGGCCAGCACGGGGCCAAAAATTTCTTCTTGGAAAATGCGCATTTTGTTGTGACCTTTGAAGAGCGTAGGCTGCACATAGTAGCCACCGTCTAAGTCGCCGCCCATCTTGGCTTGTGAGCCGCCACACAATACTTCGGCGCCTTCTTGCTTGCCCAAATCAAGGTAAGACAAGATTTTAGTGAGTTGCTCTTTAGAAGCTTGTGCACCCATCATGCTGTCGGTGTCCAAGGGGTTGGCGTGCTTGATGGCTGCAACGCGCTTGAGCACTTTTTCCATGAACTTGTCGTAAATGCTTTCTTGAATCAAGGCGCGGCTGGGGCAAGTGCAAACCTCGCCTTGGTTGAATGCAAACAGCACCAAGCCTTCAATCGCTTTGTCCAGGTAAGCATCATCTTTGTCCATCACGTCAGCAAAGAAGATGTTGGGTGATTTGCCGCCCAGTTCCAGGGTGGCAGGAATCAGGTTGTTGGCGGCGGCTTGCGCAATCACGCGGCCTGTGCTGGTAGAACCAGTGAACGCAATTTTGGCAATGCGCTTGCTGCTGGCCAAGGGCATGCCGGCTTCGCGGCCAAAGCCGTTCACAATGTTCAACACGCCTGGGGGCAGCAAATCGGCAATCAGTTCGACCAACACCAAAATAGAAATGGGAGTGGATTCAGCGGGTTTGAGCACCACGCAGTTGCCAGCAGCCAAGGCAGGAGCCAGTTTCCAAGCTGCCATCAAAATGGGGAAGTTCCAGGGAATGATCTGACCGACCACACCCAATGGCTCATGAATGTGATACGCCATGGTGTTTTCGTCGATCTCGCTGATACCGCCTTCTTGCGCACGCAAAGCGCCAGCAAAGTAGCGGAAGTGGTCAACCGTGAGGGGAATGTCGGCATTCAGGGTTTCGCGAATGGCTTTGCCGTTGTCAACCGTTTCGGCATAAGCCAGCATTTCCAGGTTGGCTTCAATGCGATCGGCGATTTTCAACAACATGTTGCTGCGGGTGGCGGCATCGGTTTTGCCCCATTTGTCGGCGGCTGCGTGGGCTGCATCCAATGCCAATTCAATGTCTTCGGCGCCCGAGCGTGCAGCTTGCGTGTACACCTTGCCAGTGGTCGGGGTGATCACATCAAAGTACTGGCCCTTCACGGGGGCAGTCCATTTGCCACCAATGTAGTTGTCGTATTTGGCTTTGTATTGAACTTTGGCGCCAGCGGCGCCGGGTGCTGCGTAAACAGTCATGTTGTCTCCTTTGAGGTCTCTCTTGTGGTTGTTGATACGGTTGCTGCAACCGCATCAACCATCAGCCCACACGTCATGTGCGGGTTGACCTTCATCACGCAACCCTCGTGCCAACTTTTTCAAGGGTTATCCCGTGCACGTTTACCCTTGGTTTTGGACTGCTTTGCGTACAACTACGCACTGCAGGGGCTGTACCTGTCCGCAGCCCCTTGAGGCAAGGTGTCACAAAATGCAACAGTTGTAACGGGTGTCACACAAAACCCTTGTCAAGGGCCATGCAAGCACTACACTGAACGATCAATAGAAGACGCAAACTTGATGTTGCGCACACCTTAAACAGGCAGCCGTCAGAGCTTGCCACGGAGACAACGCATGAGAGGCTGGAACCCTGTCCCTGCGCCCACGCTGCGCCAGGCACGATGGAATTTGGTCAACAACGGGCTTTGCTCAGAGTTGCCCGGCATGGATGAGCGTGTGTTGCGTTCTTGGCAACGCAGCTTGCAGGCAGGCTTGTTGCCCACAGGGCGTTTGCAAGTGGCCGATCCGTTGCAAGGCAAAGCGCTCTATCAAACGCAAGAACATCATCGCAATCTCATGAACCACTCACAGCCGGTGATGGAGGTGTTGTTTGAGCAGGTTCGGCATAGCCACAGCATGGTCATTTTGGCCAACGCCGAGGGCGTGCTCATGCACACCTTGGGCGACCTTGATTTCCTCACTCGTGCTGAGCGCGTGGCCTTGTCTTGCGGCACCAGTTGGCACGAGAGCCAGCGAGGCACCAATGCCATTGGCACAGCACTGGCAGAGGGCAGTGAAGTTGAAATTCATGGGGGTGAGCATTACCTAGAGCGCAACGGGTTTCTCACTTGCGCGGCTTCTCCCATTTTGTCTTCGCGTGGCGACTTGATGGGTATCTTGGATATTTCGGGTGATCAGCGAGGTCGGCACCCGCATACCTTGGGCTTGGTCAGCACCGCAGCCCGCATGATTGAAAACCGTTTGCTGGTCGCCAGTCACCCCCATCAATTGGTGTTGCACTTGCATGCAAAAGCCGAAGGTTTGGCCACGGTGGCCGAGGGTTTGTTGGTGGTTTCGTTAGATGGTTGGATCACTGGCGCCAATCGGGCTGCATTGCGCATGTTTCAGTTGTCTCCCCGCGACTTGGGTGGAGTGGCACTCAGTGATGTGTTGGAAGCCTCGATTGATGCCTTGGTGCAACGGGCATCGTCGCATGCAGCCGAAACCAAGTTGTTGCGCGGCGCAAGGGGCCAAGCCTGGGCCAGCACAGTCGAGTGGCATCACCACGACCGCACTCTGGGCGTGCGTTCTAGTTCAAACCTTTCAAAGGCACCAGTTGACGAGTCGCCCTCAACGCCAATCAGTTCGGCAAACGAAGCCGATCCATTCATGGCGCTCGATACAGGCGATGCCCGTGTGAAGGCGGTGGTTGACAAAGCGCGCAGGGTTGCAGGCAAGCCCATTTCAATTTTGCTGCAAGGTGAGTCGGGTGTAGGCAAAGAGTGGCTGGCCAAGGCCATTCACCAATCTTCAGCGCGGCGAGATTCACCGTTTGTGGCCATTAACTGCGCTGCCATCCCCGAGCATCTGATTGAGGCCGAACTGTTTGGTTACGCACCAGGGGCATTCACAGGGGCAAGCAAAAACGGCTCATTGGGGCTCATGCGCGAGGCCCATGGGGGCACTTTGTTTTTAGATGAAATTGGCGACATGCCGCTTCATTTGCAAAGCAGACTCTTGCGTGTGTTGCAAGACAAAAAGGTCACCCCGGTGGGTGCTCAGCAACCCATTCCTGTTGATTTTGCGTTGATCTGCGCCTCACACAAACAGCTCAAGCAAGCGGCAGACGAAGGCACGTTTAGGCTTGACTTGTTTTATCGCATCAATGGCTTGTCGCTTCAGTTGCCTGCCTTGCGCGATCGATCAGACAAGTCAGCTTTGGTGGCCCGCATTCTCAAACAGATTGCCCCCGAAAGGTCCATCGCCTTGTCAGCTGAAGTGAAACAAGCGTTTGAAACGCATCCTTGGCCGGGCAACCTGCGTCAACTGCATAGCGTATTGCAAACCGCTACTGCTTTGCTCAACGACGACGAGTCGATCATCGATTGGGATCACATGGCCGAAGATTGGATGGTTGAACTGCCCAATCAGGAGCTGCCTTCAGTACCTACATCTGGGACAAATCGGCCCATTGATCAAACCTTGAATGCCATTTCATGGCAAGTGATTCAGCAAACTTTGCAAGCGCACCGCGGCAACGTGTCGGCAGCCGCTCGCGCCTTGGGTATTAGCCGCCAGACCTTGTACCGCAAGTTGCAGGCGTCGGGGCGCGAGTCGTAAAGACACTCTGCTTGTTTAGCGATCAAACTTCATACGAGGTCTTGGGCTCAGCAATCAGTACCTCGGCAGCTATACCCAAGCCGCTGTGAATTTTGCGAACCATGGCCAGCGATAGCGGGCGTTTTCGATTGAGCACTTCGTAAACCCGGTTTGATTTTCCGATCATGGGCTCTAAGTCTTTGATCGTGAGTTCTCCCTGTTCCATTCTGAATTTGATGGCTTCGATAGGGTCTGGTGCTTCGATGGGCTCATGCTTGGTTTCATAAGCCTGAACCAGAGTAACCAAAACATCTAATAAGTCTCCCTGCTCAGAACCTACTTTTGGATCTAAAGCCATCAATGCCGTGATTTGTTTCAATGCCTGTTGGTAGTCTCGTTGACTTTTGATGGGTTTGATGTTCATTTTTGGTGATCCAATGAATCGACAGTTTCAGCATCGATTTGGTCGTACTCGCTGTGTGTACCCACAAATTTCACAAAAATGATTTGAAACTTGTAAGACAAAGCCACAACCAATCGATATTGATTGCCCTTGATGTTGAAAACCGCGCGTTGGTTTTTGAGGATGCTGGCGCTTCTAAATTGAGCCTTGAGTTCTGCAGGGTTTTGCCAGCGTGCTTCTGAAGCTTCTTTGAACCAAGCTTTTAATGGTTGTTCGGAGTCGGCACAGCCACGCCGACTCCAAAATGCTTTCAAAGTAGAAACTGCAATCACACGCATGCATCTATTTTATGTCCCAAAATGGGAC
>JBEDMU010000111.1:0-15140 GCA_041170945.1 Pseudomonadota bacterium | reverse complement strand
TGGACTGGCAAGTGCACGCCGCACCCGGACACGACCCGCACTCGGTGATCTTGTTTGCGCCCGAACACCGCTTGCTGATGTCGGCCGATGCGCTCTGGCAAAACGGCTTTGGTGTGGTGTTCCCGGCGCTCGAAGGCGTGGACGCCTTTGACGAGGTAGAGCAGACACTGGACCTGATCGAACAACTCGCTCCTGCCACCATCATCCCGGGGCATGGCGCGGTCTTCACTGAAGTGGGCCCAGCACTGGCCTTGGCCCGCAGCAAACTCGAAGGCTTCGCGCAAAACCCCGAGCGCCATGCACGATATGGCGCGAAGGTGCTGCTCAAATTCAAACTGCTCGAATGGGGCCAAATCACACACGCCGATTTCAGCGCTTGGGCCATGAAGGTGCCCTACATTCGCGCATTGCACCACCGCTTTGGCCAAGGCCACAGCCTGAACACTTGGCTGGACATGATGCTGGCGGAGTTGGAGCGCAGTGGCGCGATGCAAGAGGTGGGCGGCGTATTGCACAACGCATGAAGCCCCAACAACAAAGCCCCACAGACTGGCGCCTGAGGGGCTTGAATTTGGAGCGGCGTCAGTGGATTCGAGCTCGGCCAGCCGTGCGCGGTCACCATCGCCGGTTGCGGGCAATGTAGCCTGTGCGCGCAGGGCTGGAACAACTACTGCCGCGGCCGCGGCAGGCAAGTTGGCATGGGCCTGTGCGGGGGCCTGTCCGAGTACGTCGTCGCGCCGGTCGGCGCGATCGTGCCGCTGCGTTTGCTGGCGCCGTGGCAGGCCGCGCCGCTGACCGACGCCGGCTTGAGCTCGTACCACGCCGTGAAGCGTGTCCTGCCGTTGCTGAGCCCCGGCAGCAGTGTGGTGGTGATCGGCGTTGGCGGCCTCGGCCACCTGGCGGTCGCGGAACTGAAGGCCATCTGCGCGGCGCGCGTGATCGCCGTCGATCAGCGGGCACCGGCGCTGGAGCTGGCCAGGACCATCAACCTAAGTCGATGTTTCCCAGCCGTTTAATCCACAAATTCCATGATCTCGGAATTTGACCGTCATTCATATCGGAAGAAAGCTGCGCCTCGTTATCATTAAGAAATGTGATTTCTCCCAAGTTCATGGCTGTCAACTGCAACTTAGCGTTTATTTCCGTATAAATGGCTCTATAAACCGCTTGCTCTAAGGATGTACCCACGACAGTAGATCCATGCCCACGCATCAATACACAACTACACTTTCCAAGAGACCTTGCAAGAGCGGCGCCAAGATAAGAACTGCTAATTAGCATGTCAGTATCTCCTCCTGCCTCACGAATCTCAAAGTGAGCTGAGCCTTCGCCTAAAAAGCCCGACATATGAAAAACAGGCTTTAGTCTATTTTTAGTAATGGCAAAGGGAATCACATTTATGGAGTGGCTGTGAACTACAGACATAACGTCAGGCCTTGCTCTATAGATTTCCCCGTGAATGAACCTTTCTAGATAGGGTCGCTCAGTTTGATTAGACAATGTGTTGCCATCAAAATCATAGGTAGTAATGTCCTTTCTGCACACCATACCCGGGGCACGATTGCATGACAAAAGAAATGTATCGGGCTCGTTAGGGTGTCTAACGCTGACATGACCCAGACCATCGACGATATTGTGGTCGTAAAGAATACGATTCGCATAGACGAGTTTATCAACGAGCTCGAATTCAGGAAAATTAGCAATCATAGTATTAAATTAAAAAATTTTACTGTTCGTTAACTGCTTAACAAAAAAAATGATACACATGATGTTACCTTCTCATAAAAATTTCAAGATCTCCTCGAAAAACTTCACTCTCGGCCACGTCAGTCCGATGAAGTCCAAAAAACACAGAGCCACGGCATGGCAAGTAAAGGCCGCATGATGAATTGGCTAATTTTTTAAGGCAAAAAGGGGCAATTTCAAAGCATACCAACTGGTGTGAATTTAGCTCTCGGTCTTATCAAGGTCTTGGAAAGTCTTTGTTCTTGCACGTGAGCCACCCATCCGGCCACACGGCCCAAAGCAAACAAAGCAGGTGCAGCATTTTCATGAATATTCATACTGTCACACATCGCAACTAAGGCACATTCGTGGCGTGGGTACAAGGAGTAACGCTCGCCCATGAAATTTGACAAAGCTACTAATTTGGAAGCCCTCCCCTTCAACCGTCCGCGGGCCATGATCAAGTCCAGCATACAACTAGCACGTGGATCACCATTTGGATATAACGGATGGTCAAATCCAGGCACACGTTGCCCACTTTCCACAAGTTTTTGCGCTTTGCGCAGAAGGGAGGTGACTGATTTTTCACCTCTCACAAACTGACAAATGGTGTTGTAAATCAATGCGACCTCAGTCCCAGAACTGACAGACATGGCCGCCGCAATGCAACTGTGGACCGAGGCCCCGCTGGATGCCGCCACTCGGGCAGACAAGGTCCCCGGGGATAATTCATGGTCTGCCATCAGCACCAATATGGCATTCATTGCGAGTAAATTTTCGGGGCTAGGGGGAGCTCCCAATGCCAGCAATACAGCCTCGGCGAAGCTAATCCCCCTTTGGTCATGAACATAGCGTTTATGAGGTCCCAAAAGACCTAAGCTACCTGCGAGTGCTAACAAGATTTCCCTGGATGAGTACAACAGGCTGCCTGAAACCAAGCGCTTCTCAATAGGACCACGACCCAGGGCCAGATGCATCACCACCGCAGCGAAAATTTCAACCATTTGATGCTGGATAGCTCGCTCTGGCATGCGGTCCAACAAACTCCTTACCACCAACGAATCGGGGTAGGCCTTCCAACAAAATGGTTGCGCATGCCACACGCCCGTCCATAACAGTTCTGTTACCTGCTCAAAACTGGCTTCTTGTTTGACCAGATCCACTGCAAGCTTGCCACGGTAACTGGGACCTAGATTAGTGATTTCTGTTATTTGCGTAGGGATAATTGGTTGCCCTAAATTAAGTGCCGAAGCAGCAATGGCGCTGTGACCAGCATGGGCCTGTGCTTTGGTTCGCAAACGCTCAAGATCTTCACGCAAATACAAACGCTGTCGCTGACCCGCAATGGATACGCTGCGTATAAGCCCACGGCTGACATAGGCATAAAGCGTTGCAAGCCTTATCCCAAGCAAAAGAGTGGCTTGCTTGGCGTCGACGTAATCGCGAGAAATACAGGGATGAATCTTCACGACATCCTCTAAATTTTTGTCTTGAAAGTCTGAACGGTCGCCTTATACATTGATCAATAAATCAAGGTTGATCAACTCATTTTTTATGTCTAGTATGCAACTGTGCCTCAAACAAGAGGTTTTCAAAGTTCAAACCCTACCAAAGGAGACAACCGTATGAAGAACGTTAAAGCAAATCTGCCCAACCGCCGTCAAGTCATAAGCTTGGCCGCTGCAGCCATTTCTTTCCCAACTCTGGCTCAATCCAGCAGCTTTCCGCAGAGACCTGTTCGCATCGTAGTACCCTACACCACGGGCGGTAGTAACGATGTCATCGCACGATTGCTTGCTCAACAACTTCAGGAAGCCTGGGGACAGCCCGTTGTGGTTGAAAACAAACCTGGCGCAGCGGGCAATATCGGAGCCTCGGACATTGCCAAGTCAGCTCCTGACGGTTACTCGCTGCTGCTGACTAACATCAACATCGTCTCGATGAACCCGGGCCTCATTGCCAACATGCCGTTTGACCCCCAAAAGGACTTTGCGCCCATTTCCTTGCTTGGAACAACAGCCTTGGCGTTGGTTGTACACCCCAGCGTACCCGCCAACAATGTACGCGAACTAATCGATTTGGCTCGCAAAGGACCGGGTCGTCTGAATTACGCTTCAAGCGGCAATGGCAGCCCACAACATATGTCGGCTGAAATGTTCAAGGCCATGACTAAAACCAGCTTGACGCACATCCCCTACAGAGGCGCAGCACCTGCTGTGAATGATCTTCTCGCGGGCCAAGTTCAAGTCACCGTTGGCGTGGTTAACCAGCTGATCCCTCACATCCGAGCAGGAAAACTAAAAGCTCTGGCCGTCACCTCTCAGAAGCGCTTGGCACAACTGCCGGATGTCCCAACTCTGGACGAAGCAGGCGTTCCAGGCTATGAAAGTGAAATTTGGCTGGGCTTGGCAGCTCCTTCAACTACACCGCCCGCCATCATTGAGCAAATCAACCAGGCCGTTCGCAAGGCCATGGCATCGGCCGATGTGGTCAGCAAGTTGCAATCGCAAGGCATTGATGTGCTGGTGAGCAGCCCGGATCAAATGCGCCAACGTGGCCTGGAAGATTTAAAGCGCTGGGGCGACATTATCCGCACAGCAGGCATCAAGGTTGATTGATCTTTCTGGAGCATTTTTTGACCAAGTCCCATTTGCCGCGCCGCGATGTTCCTGTCCCCTCTTCTCCTAGTGAGAAGATCTGGGGCAGCGATGCTTTTGCCGATGTTTTGCGAGCCCTCGACATACCCTATGTTTTGCTCAATCCTGGAGCCAGCTTCCGTGGACTGCACGACAGTATAGTGAACCATTTGGGCAATGACAGACCTCAGATGTTGATGGTTTTACACGAAGAGCATGCAGTGGCCATAGCACACGGTTACACCAAGATCACCGGCCGTCCGCTGGCCGCCATCTTGCACAGCAATGTCGGACTCATGCATGGCTCCATGGCAATTTTTGACGCCTGGGCTGACCGCGTTCCAGTTCTGGTCCTTGGTGCCACCGGACCGGTAGATGCTGCAAGACGAAGACCGTGGATTGACTGGTTACACACAGCGCAAGATCAAGCGGCGCTGGTGCGTCACTTCATCAAATGGGATGCACAACCCGCATCTATTGCAGCCGCTCAAGAGGCGATTTTGCGTGCGTACAAAATTGCCGATACGGCACCCCGTGGCCCCGTGTATGTTTGCTTTGATGCAGCACTGCAGGAATCACGCCTGGAGAGCAAGCCCGAGGTGCCGAACGTAGCCCGTTATCGTCCGCCACAGGCAGTTGCACCCGCGCCAGAGGACATGGCGCTGGTTGAGAAATGGTTGAAATCAAGCCAAAACCCTGTGATCTTAGCTGGCAGAGTCTCTCGAAGTCAGTCAGGGTGGGACGCACGGATCCAATTGGCCGAGTCCCTCGGCGCTCGCGTGATCACGGACCTCAAGGTAGGCGCGGCATTTCCGACGCAACACCCTTTGCATGCCGGACCAGCCGGTATGTTTTTGTCAGCGGCCAGTGCGCAAGTCCTTCGACAAGCAGATGTGGTTATCTCACTTGACTGGTTGGACCTAGGCGGCACACTCAAACAAGCCTGGGGCAACGAGACCGTCTCTGCACGAATCGTTCAGGTATCAATGGACCATCAACTGCACAATGGCTGGAGCATGGACCATCAATCTCTGCCCCCCACTGATTTGCATCTCGGATGCGAGCCAGAGCCCTTCGTGAAATCGTTGAACCAGTTTCTTCCCAAAGGCAGGCCTGCCGCGACTGGCCCCGTTCCAACACTCACTAAACCTGCCGCTCTGTCCCCCGATCAGCCTCTAAAGGTTGCCGATGTCGCGCATGTTTTGCGCCAGCATGTTGATCCTAATAACATCTGTTTGCTGCGTTTGCCGCTTAGTTGGAGCGGCGATCTTTGGGACTTTACAAGCCCACTAGATTTTCTGGGTTATGACGGCGGTGGCGGTATTGGCTCTGGGCCTGGCATGGCGGTCGGCGGAGCACTGGCGCTCAAAGGGACCGACCGATTGCCAGTCGCCATCATTGGTGATGGTGACTTCATGATGGGTGTCACCGCCTTGTGGACCGCTGCCAATGCACAACTTCCCATGCTGATCATCGTAGTGAATAACCGGTCATTTTTTAATGATGAGTTGCACCAGGAACGTGTCGCCATCGAACGCGATCGCCCGGTGGCTAACCGCTGGATTGGACAACGTATCGACGATCCCGCACCCGACCTAGCCCTGATGGCCAAGGCACAAGGACTGATCGGGATGGGACCTCTAAAAAATGCAGGCGAGTTCGATCAAGCATTGCACCAGGCCATTGAACACGTTAGATCTGGCCAAGCCGTTGTGCTGGATGTTCATGTCATGACAGGTTATGCAGCCGCCATGACCCAAGGCATGACGCGCGATTACAGGAATTGAAATGAGCGCATTCAAATCGCATTTGGGTCAGCGCACTGCCGCGGATTTGGCATCGGCAGACCTCTCATCGCTTGTCAACAGCACATTGCCTGAAAAAGCTGGCCATTTCTGGGGCGGGGCCTGGCATGCGGGCGGACACCTCCTTTTCAGCCAGAACCCAAGCACCGAATTACCTTTGGGTGAATTTGCACTGGGCGGTCGCGCCGAGATCGATGCAGCCGTTCAATCTGCGCATCGTGCATTTCCATTATGGTCCAGCACCCCGCCGTTGGAGCGGGCTCAGCGACTTCGGTTGGCAGCAAGTATCGTGCGAGACCACGCCCTGGAATTGGCGCTACTGGACGCGGCCGACTGCGGCAATCCGGTCAAAGCCATGCAAATGGACTCCGAGATTGCGGCATTTCAATTGGAGTACTTTGCGGGTCTGGTTCTTGAAAACAAGGGCGAAACCTTGCCCACTGGCAATGGATCGCTTAACTATTCCCTCCGTGAACCCTTGGGCGTGGTCGGGCGCATTTTTCCTTTCAATCACCCTTTCATGTTCGCTGCGGGCAAGATGGCAGCACCACTTGCTGCTGGCAACACCGTCGTTCTGAAGCCGCCAGAACAAGCCCCCTTGTCGACACTGCGCTTGATGGAATTGTTGGAGCCGGTTTTCCCTCCAGGTGTGCTCAACACGGTCACAGGAGGGCGTGAAGCTGGCGAAGCTTTAGCATCGCACCCCCTAGTGGCCGCTGTTGGATTAATCGGGAGTATTCCTGCTGGTCAGGCGGTGTTGCGCGCTTCTGCGGGGAACCTGAAAAGAACCCTCTTGGAACTGGGTGGCAAAAATGCGATGGTTGTGTATCCCGATGCTGATTTTCAGGCGGCGGTGGATGGCGCTATTCGCGGAATGAACTTTACATGGTGCGGCCAGTCATGCGGATCTACCAGCCGCTTGCTAATCCACGACAGCCTATACGATGCTTTCACTGAGTCGCTCGCCAGCCTTTTGCCTGCACGCCACAAACCAAGAATCGCCACCCACATGGATTCCACAATGGGTGCGTTGGTCAACCAGGTCCAATACGATCGTTCCATGGATTACATCCGCACCGCCCATGCCGAAGGGGCCAAGCTCGTCACTGGTGGCGGCAGACCCTCTAACATAGAACGGGGATTTTTCATTGAACCTACGGTGTTCAAGGATGTTCAGCCGCATCACCGGCTCGCCAAGGAAGAGGTTTTTGGCCCGGTCTTAGGTGTGATGCGCTGGCGAGACGAAGAGGACATGTTTAACATTGTCAATGGTTTGTCAATGGGTCTGACAGCGTCGGTTTGGACACGCGATCTGGTGACAGCGCACCGTGCAGCGATGCGCATCCAGGCAGGCTACGTGTGGATCAACGATGCCTCAATCCACTTGCCTGGAGCCTCCTTTGGCGGTTACAAGCAGTCCGGGTTGGGGCGTGAAGAGTCTTTTCAAGAACTCCATGAATTCACCCAAATCAAGAACATCAATGTTTCCTTGCGTAGATCCAGTACCTAACGAAAGCACCCCATGAGCCATGACAGCGCGCCCGAAATAGCTCTCAGCAGTGAGGCATGGCGCAACGCCATGTCGCGCATGTCTGTGCATGACAAACCCGGGTTTTTTGCGCTGCGAGCTCAGTTACCCGAACAAGGACGCACCAATCAGGTCGTTGCAGCAAGCAGCCAACTCAATGTGGTGCTCAAGACCTATGCCAGCGGCGGCGAAAACGAGTTGCATGCACACACCAATGAAGATCACATGTTTGTGGTCTTGCAAGGCAGCGCAACTTTTTATGGTCCTGGCGGCGAATTCCGTGTTGTGGACTTGCATGAAGGAGTCGTGTTACCACGGGGTGTACTGTACCGATTTGTTGCCAACGGACCCCAGCCTCTCGTGTTGCTGCGCGTTGGAGCTGTCATAGACCCATCCAAAGATCCCTTGGCGCGGATTGATGACAAAGGGCAGGACTTTGACGGTTACGCCCAAAGCAACCATGAAGTACCCTGTGTTCTCTCTAAAGACCGCTGGTTCAGCTGATTTACATCACCTCACCAACAGCAGTGTGCCAAGAAACAGCAACAAAACCAAGAGCAAAATCCTGAATTGCTTTTCATTGAGACGTTTCCGCACACTGGTGCCTATCAACAGTCCGGCATAAACGGGCAACAGGGCGAGAGTCGACCAACCCACTTCTGACCATCCAAAGCGCCCCCACCAGATCATGCCTGCATACATTGGCAAGGCGCCTAACAAATACACCACACTGATGCTGCCCACAAAAACGTCTCGCGGCAATCTCAACGCCATCATGTAGGTGATTAACAAGGGCCCCGTCAGTGAAGACATACCTGCCATAGCACCGGCTAACGCACCCACCAGTGGTCCAAGCCATTTTTCCTGCGCCGCGGAGATAGTTCCTTTGGGCTGCAGAATCATCACGGCAACCGCCACCAAAACTGTCACGCCCATGGCTTTGTCGAGCGACTTGCCCGACCACCCTATGCTCCAGTAGATGGCCAGCAAAGTGGTAGTGGCCTGAGCCAACATCAATGTACCGAATCGGCGAACAGAGATGCGCCACAAACCGCCTTGAAGCGCCTGGTAAATATTGGCAACCAGCACAGGCATCACAAGAAGCCCCATGGCCTGTGAAGCGGGCAAGATGAGGGTCAACAAGGGCACCACCAATAAAGGCAGTCCGACCCCCAAGGTGCCTTTGACGACCCCGCCAGCCACGAACATCAAGGCGGCGGGAACCGCCAAGGCCAGAGAGATCACTCTGCCTTCAAGTCAGCAACTTTAGCTGCGCGAGCCATGGCTTCGTTTTCTTTCGTGATGGCAAGCCCATATGTATTCGGATCAGAGCCAACTGGATCGATCACCGCTGACTGGAATGTTTTGACCAGCTCAGGATGTTTTACAACTTCTGCAATTTCTTGGCTAATTTTCTGGATGGCGTTGGACGGTGTGCCAGCGGCAGCCATAACTCCAATAATCACCGAGAAGTCAAAACCAGGGACAGTTTCGGCAATTGCCGGAATATCTGGTGCTTGTGTTGAGCGGGTGGCTGCATTGCTGGCCAAGATGGTGACCTGTCCATTTTTCGCAAATCCCTGCATAGAAGGTAATGCTGCTACAGAAAAATCCACTTGGCCGCCGACCAATGCCGGTGTGGATTGACCCGATCCTCTATATGGAATATGACGAACTTCAATTTTCATCGCCGCCTTTAGGGCTTCCATCGTCAAATGGTGTGTGCTTCCGATGCCAGAAGATCCGTACGTGTAATTGCCGGGCTTGCTTTTGACTAGGTTGAGAAAATCCTTAAAGTTATTAACCCCTGTTTTGGGATGCGCCACGATAAAAAGGGGCGATCGGGCGATGAGCGATACAGGCAAAATATCAACGCCGACTTTGTAAGTCGCATTTTTGTTGACCAACGGAGTGATGGAAAGCATAGACCCATCCGAGACGATGAAAGCATGCCCGTCTTGAGGAGAGCTTTGTAGCAAAGCTTGGTAAGCCACCACCCCATTACCACCAGGCTTGTTATCCACAACAACCGATTGACCCAGTCGCTCGGTTAATCGCAGTGCCACAACGCGTGCAACCGTGTCTGGCAAACCACCCGCCGCATAAGGGACGATGAATTTGATCGGTTTGCTAGGGTAAGTTTGCGCCAGCACAGATGCGGGTAGGGCTGTTGCAAGTACCAGCGTTGAAACCAGTGCGGTGAGTTTTCTGCGTTGCATGATCGTCTCCAGTTGCGTTAATTGCTGAGTTTCAGGTGCTTGTACATCTTGCAAATGATTAGCCACCTAATATAATATTTTTAGGGACGTTGAAGTCCATGTCAATAAGGTTTACCTCTACCTTGTCCCATGAGGGACCAGCCCTTTTTCAACCTCATCATCCCGATAACGAAAACATGAACATGACGCTCAAGGTCGCCAGCAAAGTGACCGTTGCCAAAGACATTTACCGTTTCGAGTTTCAGCACATGGACGGCGGCCCTTTGCCCGCCTTCACCGCAGGTGCTCACATTCCTGTGCAAACCCCGAATGGCTGCATGCGCGCCTATTCGCTATGCAACGACCCCGAGGAAACACACCGCTACCAAATTGCTGTGAAGCGCGAAGCGGGTGGGCGTGGCGGCTCGATCAGCATGATCGATAGCCTGCAGCCTGGCGATACTGTGGAAGTTGGTCAACCACTTAACCATTTTCCTCTTGACCCTCAGGCCCAAAAATATGTCTTGATCGCCGGGGGCATCGGCATCACACCTTTGTTGGCTATGGCCAAAACGCTGACCCACTGGGGCAAACCATTTAAACTTTTTTACCTGACACGCGATCCTGAAAGCACCGCATTTTTAGGTGAGCTTCAGGACGAAGCATTTGCTCAGAATTTGGTATTCCACCATGATGGAGGAAATCCTGACAAAGGGTTAGATCTGTGGCCTGTCTTGGAAAAATCGGGCAGCCTGACTGGACTGCAACTTTACTGTTGCGGTCCCGCTGGACTCATGAGTGCCGTTAAGGACATGTCTGGCCACTGGCCTTCCAGTGCGGTACATTTTGAAAGCTTTGGGGTCCAACAATCGGCTCAAGTCAATGACACCCCATTCACTGTGAACTTCAGCCAAAGCGCTCAACAAGTGTCTGTACCGCCCGGGCTGAGCATTTTGCAAATGGCGCGCGCTCTCGGCATTGCCATGCAGGCTTCCTGTGAAAGTGGCACCTGCGGATCCTGTAAAACCCGTTTGTTAGAGGGCACCGCAGATCATCGTGATCACGTCCTACTACCTGAAGAGCGTGCGCAATGGATCATGCCCTGCGTTTCCCGCGCCGTTTCTGACCACTTGACGCTCGACGCATGAACCATCCCATCGGTCTCGGCGTCATCGGCATGGGCCGCGCATTCACGTTGATGCTGCCGACCTGGACATCCGATCCCCGCATACGGCTCATCGCCGCTCATGACCCTCGCCACTCGGCCTGTTTGGCCTTTCAGGAAACCCTGGGCGGCGTGGCCTGCCAACAGCCTGATGAGGTTTGCGCCCACCCGGACGTTGAATGGGTTTACATCGCTTCGCCACATGCCATGCATATCGAACATGTACTTCTGGCGGCCCGCTACGGCAAGCATGTCTTGGTGGAAAAGCCCATGGCCTTGAACATGACCGATTGCGGAGCGATGATCAAAGCTTGCGAACAAGCAGGCATCCATCTTGTAATCGGGCACAGCCACAGCTTTAATGCACCAGTTCGTTTGGCCCGGCAACTCATTGCCAGTGGACAGTGGGGCCGCGTTCGCATGATCCAGGCGCTGCAATACACAGACTTTCTTTACCGCCCACGCCGACCTGAAGAACTTCTAACCGCTTTAGGGGGCGGCGTGGTCTTCAGCCAGGCGGCTCATCAGGTGGACGTGGTTCGCTTATTGGCCGGCACCCCTGCACGTGCTGTCAGAGCCATTACCGGTTCCTGGGACACGCGTCGACCAACAGAAGGCGCTTACAGCGCCTTATTGAGCTTTGATGATGGCGTTTGGGCAAATCTCACCTACAGTGGCTATGGCTTTTTCGATACAGATGTGTGGATGAATGGTGTGGGTGAACTCGGCACACCCAAGTCACCACTGGCCCACAGCGCCACACGCCTCAAACACGCACAAATGCGTGACGAGACCGCCGAAGCTCAGGCCAAGGCAGAACGCAACTTTGGCGGACGTGACTTCGCAGGAATTGATACCGTGACACCTGCCAATTACCAACATTTTGGTCCGGTGATCGTCAGCTGTGAAAGCGCTGACCTGCAACTGCTGCCCAACGGGGTGATGATCATGGACGCCAACGGCGCTAACCTTCATCGCTTGGCACCTCCCACCGTTGCGCGGCAGGAAGTGGTCGATGAGATTTGGGCAGCGGCCCGGTTGGGTCAATCACCCCTGCACGATGGCAAGTGGTCCATGGCAACGATGGAGGTGTGCCTCGCATTACTCCAATCGTCAACACTAGGGCAAGATATCATTCTTCGCGCTCAAAACCCCAACCACAGTACATGACGTCCAGAGTTGCTCCCCTTCCGCACATGCTTCGCCATTGGAGAGAGGCCGTTCCTGATGACCGCCTGGCCCACTTGATTAGAGACGTCAGCCGTGCCCAGATGCGCTCACTGCATGTGCGCCTGACTGCCCATGGCGTCTCTTTTGGTCACTGGACTTTTTTACGTATTTTGTGGCTCCAAGATGGCCTGACTCAACGTGAACTCAGTCATTTGGCCGGAGTCATGGAGCCCACCACCTTGACCGCCGTCCGGGCCATGCAGGACATGGGCATGGTGGAGCGACGTCAGCTTGATGGGAACCGCAAGAACATGCACGTTTTTCTCACTGAGTCTGGACGCGCATTGGAAAAAGTCCTCGTCCCATTGGCCGAGGACGTCAACCGCATCAGCGTGGGCGAACTGAGCGAACGCCATGTGGCTTCTACACGACGTGCCTTGCTTATCATGCTGGAAAATTTGGCGCATGACCCGTTGTTGTCCGAATCCACGGACAACCCCTTGGCACCCCTTTAAATGGCATAAGTCTCGTAGGTTGCGGGATGAAAAATTTCTTCAAGCTGCATCCGTTTTGAAGAAAGTCCTTGCGCATGGTGGTGACGCAAAAATGCGTCCAGCGTGGCACGGTTTGCACCCACACCATAAGACCAGAAATCCTGCCCCATGGTTTCCCTCGCCGCTTTGAGCTGCTCCTCTACAAAGGGCAAAGTCACTTTGGTCGCTGACGTATCAGACAAGGCCTCCAAAGCCGCGCCTTTAGCTTGATTGAAAGCCTTGAAAACGGCCATGGGCAACCATGGATGCTCTTCGCATAAAGTTTTGCGAACACCCACGACGTGCATGATGGGAAAAATTCCTGTGCGCTTGAAGTAATCTTTGGCAGTTGCTGTAGGGTCGTCGTAAAGCCAGCCAACAGCCGGGTTGCTCATCGCTTGTGCGCTGGGTGGCCTGGGGGCCATAAATCCATCGATCTCACCACGGTCGAGCAACTCAGAAATCGTTGTCCCCTCAGGAGCATTTTCAAGTCGAACACCTGGAGGCAGCTTCAGGGCGATTTTTTCAGGACGTCCGGGTGTTTCTATGCCGCCTCTTACCCATGTGACGTCTTCCGGATGCACCCCATGGTCGTCTTGCAAAATGGCGCGTGCCCAAACATTTGCACTTAGCTGGTACTCGGGCAAACCAATGCGACGCCCTTTCAAATCTTCAGGCTTATGTACCCTATCTTTGCGAACATAGATCGATGTATGTCGAAATGCACGCGACAAGAAAACGGGAATCGCCACATAAGGACATGTGTTTTGCGCCGTCTTGACCATGTAACTGGAAAAGGACAGCTCGCAAATGTCAAAGTCCTGACTTCGCATGGCCCTGAAAAACATTTCCTCTGGGTACAGCGTCATGTAAACAGGATCCACGCCATCGATTTGAACTCGTCCATCAAGCAGGGCGCGTGTACGGTCGTAGTCGCCCATCGCGACTGACAATCTGAGTTTATTCATATCGGACCCTATCAAGCTTTGACAACATAGGCGTTGTCACTCTGGGCACAAGCGTCAGCATCTTCCCAAATGTAACGCCCCTCAAATGTACGCCAGTCATCGGTTTTCGGAAGCACCTGCTGATAAGCGCAGACATGGGCCGGGACTTGTCTTTCAGCGGTTCCAATCGCGGTTGCGTCTTGCTGAAATTGCTTCACCGCTTCAACCATTTGTTTGCGGAACTCGACAATCGCCAGATCACTTGCGCCCAGTCGATCTTGGCTGCGGTCAGCAATTTTGCCCATGGTCACCCACATGGCAATGTCCTGATTGGGAAAGCCTTTGATGCCGGTGAAGTTGCCCGCCTTCATCGCTTGGCGGTCTTGCCAAAAACGGTTGTCGTAATTGCGCAATGGGCGGTATTGAGTGTCAAGATCGACACCGACCGTTTGCCCCAAAAATTTGCGCCAGGTTTCAGTTTCTGGCGTCTGCGCAGGATGACCCCATGCAATGAAGTAAAAACAGGTGTTGGTATCGTCCATCGGCACATTGACGTTGGCGACGTTGTACAAATTATTGGGCGGAACGAGAACCGTCCAGGGCGCAATGAAGACAGTCGTACGGATGTAATCATGCGTTTGCGCATTGAAAATCGGCCTGCGGATGGCGGCGTATCGGAACCCATAGTCTGTGCGTTGTACCTGAAGCCGAGGCGCTTTATCGGTCGAGGGGCGCAACCAGTTTTTATCGGTCGCCTCGCCACTTTGCACACGGGCAGGAACCATGTCCGAGCTGTGCAAGCTTGAGCTGTGCGCCGAATCAATGGCGCCCTCCAAGATTTGAGCCCAATTGACTGGCACCACCACTTTGGCGATCGACACACGCGCCTGTGCCGTTGGCGCCCATCGCGGAGGCTCAAATGCGGGCACACGGTCCTGGGGGCCCATGAAGGCCCACACCAGCCCGCCCCACTCCTGCACCGGATAGGCTTTTTGCTTCACTTTGCAGGCCATCTCACTGGTTTGCGGTTCTGAGACCATCTCCAGCACTTTACCTTTGACGTCCATTTTCCAACCGTGATAGAGGCAGCGCAAACCCCCTTCTTCATTGCGCCCCAAGAGCAAGGATGCTCGGCGGTGTGGGCAGAACTCGTCCAACACTCCTACCTGACCAGCCGTGTCTCGGAACACCACCAAGTCTTCACCCAGGATTCGGGCCTTTACCGGGGTCCCGTCTGCTGCTTCAACTTCTTCGATTAAGCAAACGGGCACCCAATGCTCGCGCATCAGTTGTCCCATCGGGGCCTTCGCTTCTACACGGCAGAGCAGATCATTTTCTTCAGGCGTCAACATCTATTCGATACTCCTAGAGCCAAAATTTGGTAAGCCTTGTTACCAACACCCCAAATATACTTTGCGATCTAAGTAAATTAA
>JBEDMU010000110.1:0-2589 GCA_041170945.1 Pseudomonadota bacterium | reverse complement strand
ATTTATGTGGTCAAAGGGGCCGATGTGCGCCACACCGCCTTGACCGAGATTGAAAAAGCGGTCCAATGAGAACCATACCTCGCATCCTGATTGTTGAGGATGAGCCCGCCATTGCCGAGCTGATTGCGGTGAATTTGCGGCACAACGGCTTTCAGCCTGTGTGGGCCATTGACGCCGAAACAGCCCAGCGTGAGTTGGACGAAGTTCTGCCTGATGTGATCTTGCTAGATTGGATGCTGCCTGGCGAGAGTGGCCTGGCTCTGGCCCGCAAGTGGCGTGGCTCCTCAAGGACCAAGGCTGTGCCCATCTTGATGCTGACTGCACGTGGTGACGAGGCAGACCGCGTTGCGGGTCTTGATGCTGGCGCGGACGATTACATTGTGAAGCCGTTCTCTCCAAGAGAGTTGTTGGCCCGCATTCGTGCCGTTCTGCGTCGTCGTGTTCCAGAGGCTTCTGGTGGGGTGGTCAAAATGGGCGAGTTGCAGCTCGATGCCGACACACACCGCGTTAATTTGGCCGACAAACCGCTCAAAGTGGGTCCTACCGAGTTCAAGCTCTTGCATTACCTCATGCGTCACCCTGAGCGGGTGCACAGCCGAGGTGCTTTGCTCGATAAGGTCTGGGGAGACCACGTCTACATCGAAGAGCGCACCGTGGATGTCCACGTTAAACGCCTGCGCGAATCATTGGGTGAGGCAGGTAACATGATTGAGACCGTGCGTGGCGCGGGCTACCGCTTCACACCAACGCCTTCAGCCTGAAGACAGCCCTGTCATGTTCTTATCGGTTCTCGAGACGCTCTTTTGGGTGGGCTTGGCAGGGGTGCCGGGCTGGTTTCTGGGTGGTGCGTTGGGGGCTGCACTGGCGGGTTTGCTTGTTTTGCTGATTCATGGCGTGGTTCTGAATTGGAAGCTCACTCGCCTTGAACGATGGTTGAGTGCGCCGGTGTTGATTTTGGACCCGCCATGGCAAGGCGTTTGGCGTGAAATTGCAGAGCGTGTGCAACGTTTGGTGAGACAGCAAGAAAAGCTGGCCGCTGTGCATCAAAAACAATTGCAGGATTTTTTGCAGGCAGTGCAAGCATCTCCCAATGGCGTGGTTTTGCTCGATGAACAAGCCCGCATTGAATGGTGCAATGACACCGCTGCGGCCCATCTTGGCTTGGATGTTCAAAGAGATCGTTTGCAGCACATCGTCCATTTGGTGCGCGATCCCGTGTTTGCACGTTACTTTGCGCAAGAGAGCCACGTTACTGATGTTGTGATGGACGGCCGAGCCAGCTCAGCTGCGCATCGCCAGAAGCTGTCGGTTCAGCTGCACGCGTATGGTGATGGGCGTTTGTTGTTATTGACTCGAGACATCACCGCTGTGGCACAGGCCGATGCCATGCGACGTGATTTTGTAGCCAACGTATCGCACGAAATCCGCACGCCCTTAACGGTGCTGAGTGGTTTTGTGGAAACCTTACAGTCCATCCCATTAGGTGCAGAGGAAACGCAACATTTCCTTCAACTCATGTCCGCACAGTCGGACCGCATGCAATCATTGGTGGCCGATTTGTTGATGCTGTCCCAACTCGAGGGCAATCAATTGCCCGGGACACAAGAGAAAGTTTCTTTGGCCACTTTGATGCTTCAGGTGACCACAGAGGCACAAGCTTTCACCGAGTGGATGGCCAACAAAAATGCGGGTCCAGTGCATCAGTTGGAGTTTGCGTCAGTGCCCGATGTGTATTTGCAAGGGGCACGATCGGAGCTGTTGAGTGCAGTCTCCAACTTGGTCAGCAATGCGATACGTTACACACCTTTGGGTGGTCGCATTCAGATCGAGTGGATCAGCAGCCCCGAAAGTTTGGTGTTTGCCGTCAAAGATTCTGGACCCGGTATTGCAGCCGAACATTTGCCGCGTTTGGCCGAGCGCTTTTACCGCGTGGACCGCAGCCGGTCCAGAGAAACCGGTGGCACGGGCTTGGGCCTGGCCATCACGAAACATGTCATGCAGCGCCATGGTGGCGAGCTGCGCATCGAGAGTGTTGTGGGTCAGGGCTCCACCTTCAGGTTGGTGTTCCCACAAAGTCGAGTGGTGGTGGCATCAACACCAGCGGCTTGACTGACGCAGGCCGGAAATCTTGTCGTGATTTCTTCATCAAAATGACACGCCCGATTCACGGTTGAAGTGGAACATGCTGAGCAAACTTGGAGGTTTGCCATGCGTGTCACAGTCATCGGTTCGGGTTATGTCGGTTTGGTCACAGGCGCATGCTTGTCCGACCTGGGTTTCAAGGTGGTCTGTCTGGACAAGGATGAAGAAAAAATTCGTGCCTTGCAAGAGGGTGAAGTTCCGATTTACGAGCCTGGCCTGAAAGAACTGCTCAATCGCAACCGAGCCGATGGTCGCATCCGTTTCACCACCGATGCATGTGAGGCGGTAGAGCACGGTGACGTTCTGTTCATCGCCGTGGGTACGCCTCCCGCTGAAGACGGATCGGCCGACTTGGGCCACGTTTTGTCTGTGGCGGCCACCATTGGTCGGCACTTGAAGGGTTTCAAGTTGGTGGTCAACAAATCCACCGTGCCGGTGGGTACTGCC
>JBEDMU010000109.1:0-5032 GCA_041170945.1 Pseudomonadota bacterium | reverse complement strand
GCGACAGAAAGCATGCATGCGCTGGCCAATGACTCGGCTTGTGACATCGGTGGCAGCAGCGACCACAGAGCGTGAGCCAGCATGGTTTTGCCACAACCGGCTGGCCCGTTTAGCAACAGGCTATGTTGCCCCGCTGCTGCCAGCATCAGTGCTTGCTTGGCCATGGCTTGCCCATCAATGGCATCTAGCGTGATGTCGTGGGTCACTGGGGGGGATGCGGTTGAAGGAGGCGCCAATTCCCATTGAGCTTCCTCGGGGCTGTGGCGCAGGCCTTCGATCACTTGGTTCAATTGCGTCACCCCCCAAATGGCAGACAGACCAGACCAAGAGGCTTCGGCGATGGCATCATGTGGAATCACCAAGCCGCGCATCTGTTGCCCCTGCTGATTTTGTTCGTGTACACGCAGGGCCATGACCAACGACCCACGCAGTCCTTGCATCGTGCCGTTAAGGGACAGCTCGCCAGCAAATTCGTAGCGACTCAATGTGGACGGTGGAATTTGGCCGTCTGCTGCGAGTATGCCCATGGCTATCGGCAAATCAAAATGCGAAGAATCTTTGGGCAAATCTGCTGGGGCGAGGTTAACGGTGATGCGACGATCAATGGGAAAGCGCAGGCCACTGTTGATCACAGCTGCACGTACTCTTTCGCGAGCTTCTTTCACCTCGGTATCGGCCAGCCCCACCACCGTAAAACAAGGCAAGCCAGGCGACAGGTCTACCTCGACTCGAACGGGCGGTGCGTCGTATGACCGGATGGCGCGGCTGAAGACATGAACCACAGACATGCGGCGTATTCCCTTGCAAAAAAGGGCAGTCTCGCATGTCTGGTTTCTGATCGTGAGGAGCGATTCAAAGTTGGCGTGACATAAGCACGTTTAACCGCGAAAAATGAAATATACGGCTCCAACCATACATAAACCCGCCCATAAAAAATCCAATTTCATGGGTTGCTGCATGTAAAGCACCGAAAACGGCACAAACACACAGAGCGTGATCACTTCTTGCAAGATTTTGAGTTGAGCCAAACTCATATGACCAAATCCAAGGCGATTGGCTGGAACCTGGAGGACGTACTCAAAAAATGCAATTCCCCAGCTGGCCAAGATGGCCACCCATAGTGGCCAATGGTGGATTTGCTTGAGATGCCCATACCAAGCAAAGGTCATGAACACGTTGGAAAGGGTCAGCAGCAATACGGTAGAGGCAATTGAACCAGCGGAGCCCATGGGGATCATCCTGTTAGCAGCACCAAAAAGGACAAAAAGCACTTTTTTGGTGCGAAATGAACGGGGAAACGACTTCAAAGGGTTGGCACGACCTTTGCATATGAATGTCACAACCATTCATTCGAAAGGAATTGCCATGAAGTTAGTTACCGCCATTATCAAGCCATTCAAGCTTGACGAAGTGCGTGAATCGCTTGCCCAGATTGGCGTGCAAGGGATCACCGTCACCGAAGTCAAGGGCTTTGGGCGCCAAAAAGGCCACACAGAACTGTATCGTGGCGCCGAGTATGTGGTTGATTTTTTGCCCAAAGTGAAGGTCGAAGCGGCCATTCCGGCGGGCTTGGTCGATCGAGCCATTGAAGCCATTACCACCGCTGCCCGCACCGGAAAAATTGGTGACGGCAAGATTTTTGTCACCACTCTCGAAGAGGTGGTCCGCATTCGCACTGGCGAGTCCGGTGAAGGCGCCCTTTAAGGGCCTGAATCTTAGAAAGGATATTCAAATGACATACGCACATTGGATTCGGCCCGTAGTTGGGTTGGCGCTGGCTGGAGCAGCTGGTGCAGGATTTGCCCAAGAAGCGGCCGCAGTTGCTGAGGCTGCTGCTCCAGCTGCAGAAGCGGCGGCAGCTGCACCTGCCATCGTGGTGGACAAAGGCGATACAGCTTGGATGATGGTCTCGACCTTGTTGGTCATCATGATGGCTATTCCAGGTCTGGCCTTGTTCTACGGCGGTCTGGTCCGTGCCAAAAACATGCTCTCAGTGCTGATGCAAGTGATGGTCGTGTTCAGCTTGATCAGCGTGCTTTGGGCGGTTTATGGTTATTCAGTGGCATTTGGCTCAGAGGGACTGATCATTGGCGACTTCTCCAAGGTTTTCTTGGCAGGTGTCAATCTTGATTCGTTGGCTGACACTTTTACCAGCAACGTCAAAATTCCTGAACTTATTTTTGTTGCATTCCAAGCCACATTTGCCGGCATTACCTGTGCATTGATTGTGGGCTCGTTTGCCGAGCGCATCAAGTTCAGTGCGGTGCTGCTGTTTAGTGTGATTTGGTTCACCTTTGCCTATTTGCCTATTGCCCACATGGTGTGGGGCGTTGGAGGTTATTTGTTGGGACAAGGTGCACTTGATTTTGCGGGCGGTACCGTTGTTCACATCAACGCGGGTGTCGCTGGTTTGGTGGGTGCGTATGTCATCGGCAAGCGCATGGGCTACGGCAAAGAATCCATGGCGCCTCATAGCCTGACATTGACCATGGTCGGTGCTGCATTGCTGTGGGTGGGTTGGTTTGGCTTCAACGCTGGTTCTAACCTTGAATCAACCGCAGGTGCCACTCTCGCTTTCTTGAACACCTTGGTGGCACCAGCTGCTGCTGTGTTGTCTTGGATTTTGGTTGAAGCCTTGGCACGTGGCAAAGCCTCGATGTTGGGTGCTGCTTCTGGAGCCGTTGCAGGGCTGGTGGGTATCACCCCAGCTGCAGGCGTGGTTGGACCCATGGGCGCCATCGTCATCGGCTTGGTTGCGGGAGCCTTGTGCTTCTGGGGCGTGACCGGACTCAAGCGCTTGTTGGGTGCAGACGACTCACTGGATGTCTTTGGCGTGCACGGTGTGGGCGGTATCGCAGGCGCTTTGCTCACCGGTGTATTTGCGGCTCCTAGCTTGGGCGGAACAGGCAAGCCTGAATTTGACATTGCCAGCCAAGTGTTGATTCAGGCTGAAGGCGTGGCCATCACCATCGTGTGGTCAGCAGTGGTCGCATACGTTGCCTACAAACTGGTTGACATGGTGGTGGGACTGCGTGTGAATGAAGAATCTGAACGCGAAGGTTTGGATGTGACATCACACGGTGAAACCGCTTATCACCTTTGATCAATTTCTCTCTCTCATGGATTTGGGGCGCCATTGGCGCCCCTTTTTTATGGCTTCAAGGGAAATGAAAGAGGCGTGCAGACCAAGATGGCGATGCTTCAGTATGATGGGGCATGGACGATTGGATTAAAACCACCCAAGACCAAGTGCGCAATGCAGCAGCACAAGGCTTGCGTTTACGAGTAACGGGTCACGACAGCCTGCGCCATTGGATACCGACCGATTCACAGGCCCATGTCTTTTCGACCCAACCTTATGCAGGCATCGTCAACTACGAGCCCAGCGAATTGGTGGTCACGGTGCGCGCGGGTACTTTGTTGCAAGATTTACAGCAAACCTTGACACAGCATCATCAATGTTTGCCATTTGATCCGCCGGTGTGTGCCAAGCGCACGGTCGGTGGCATGGTGGCGAGTGGATTCGCAGGATCAACACGCGTGAGTGCTGGTTCGGTGCGTGACTATGTGCTGGGCGCGCATGTCATCAATGGTCGAGGTGAATGGCTGCAACTCGGCGGACAGGTGATGAAAAACGTGGCGGGTTATGACTTAGGGCGTTTATACGCAGCAAGTTGGGGCACCCTAGGAATCATGACGCAAGTGTCCCTCAAAGTCATGCCCATTCCACCCGCAGATATGACCTTAGCAGTGCGGTGCCGAGCTGAAGAGGCCATGACCTTGCTCAGACGGGCGCGGCCTCAGTCGTGGCCTTTGGTCGCGTCACTATGGGTCGGATCTGGCGATCAAGCCGGCTTGCTGACTTTGCGCTGGCGTGGGGCACAGGCTTCGGTATCGTTGGCGCATCAAAGTTGGTGTGAACAGCTGCACCGAGACGGATTTGAAATTCATACCCTGGATGCAGAGCAAGCACTTCAGCATTGGGGTGAATGGCGCGACATGAAGACCCCGTTTTTTGATTCGGCCGCCCATCAGTCGCAAGATTTGTGGCGCTCAGTGGTGCCCTGGGAAACTCCGTTGTTGCGATCATCTGAAGAATATGCATTGGATTGGCATGGTGGGTTGCGTTGGCAATGGGTACCCAGAGAACAGCGCACCGCCGAGAGCAACAAGGCTTTGATTCAGCGCTGGCGTCATTTCAGGGTGCCTACACAGGCCGAGGGAGTTGATACACACCCCTTGAGTTGCAAGGGGTTGAGCTTGGCCGAACAGCAGTTGCAACGACGTGTTCAGCTCAGTCTCGATCCTCATGGCGTATTTTTGCCAGCAGCATTGCGAGGTGAAGCATGTTGATTCAGCGTCATGCACGATGGCAGGGTGATGCGCAAGCGGCCAAGGCCGAAGAATTTCTTAAGCAGTGCGTGCATTGTGGGTTTTGCACAGCCACTTGTCCCACTTATCAAGTGTTGGGCAACGAGCTGGACAGTCCCAGGGGCCGCATCTACTTGATCAAGCAAATGTTGGAAGCCGACGAGGTGACCCAAGAAACGCATAAACACCTCGATTTGTGCCTGACTTGTCGAAATTGCGAAACCACATGCCCAAGCGGCGTTCAATATGGCGAGTTGATTGAGTTGGGACGTCAGTTGGTGTTGCGTGACAACCCTCGTCCATGGATGCAAAACAGCTTGCGAACAGGTCTGGCTTGGTTTTTAAACTCCCCGTGGTTTGGCGTGATGTTGAAGTTGGGGCAGTGGGCGCGACCCTTGGTTCCTGCTTCGTTGCGCGAAAAAATTCCAGCTAAGCGCTCGATTCCTGCATGGCCAGAGCCCTTGCCAGCAGAACTGGTTCGCCGCAAATATCTTCTGCTCGAAGGTTGTGTTCAGCCAGCTATGGCCCCACAAATCAATATAGCAACAGCGCGATTGATGCGTGAAGCAGGATGGCAAGTCATCCGGATTCAGCAGGCGCGTTGTTGTGGTTCGGTCAACTATCACCTTGACCAACATGACGCTGCGCTCGATCAGGCAAG
>JBEDMU010000108.1:0-12507 GCA_041170945.1 Pseudomonadota bacterium | reverse complement strand
CTCACGCGCATTCGTCGCAAGTACAAAGAGTACGGTATTCAGGACAAGCCATATGTCGTGATCAAAGCCGACAACGGTACCTATGGCATGGGCATCATGATGGTTCGAAGTGTGGCGGAGCTTGAGACGCTCAACCGCAAAACGCGAAACAAAATGAGCGTCATCAAAGACGGACAAGAGGTGTCAGACGTCATTGTGCAAGAGGGGGTGCTCACCCAAGAACGCATCAACGAGGCGGTGGCCGAACCCGTGGTGTACATGATGGATCGCTACGTGGTGGGTGGTTTTTATCGCGTTCACGCTGAGCGAGGCGAAGATGAAAACTTGAATGCCCCCGGTGCCAGCTTTGTACCTTTGGCCTTCGATGAAAGCGCCCATGTGCCACAACCAGGCGCCGCCCCGGGCGAAAGCTCACCCAATCGCTTTTATATGTATGGTGTGGTGGCGCGCTTGGCCATGCTGGCGGCCAGTTATGAGCTGGAGGCCACCGATCCCAATGCCGAGTGGTCTGACTGATTGAGTTGACCTTCTTTATGAAGTCCACTTCTTCATCGTTGGGAGCGCTCACCTTGGGCGCTTTGGGCGTGGTGTACGGTGATATTGGCACCAGCGTGTTGTATGCCATCAAAGAGGTGTTTGGTGGAGGGCACGTGCCATTCACGCCCGACAACGTGTTGGGGATTTTGTCATTGTTCATTTGGACCATGACGCTCATCGTGTCACTCAAATACGTGACTTTGGTGCTGCGTGCAGACAACCATGGCGAGGGCGGATTGGTAGCCATGTTGGCTTTGGCGTCATCCGCAGTGCGCGACAAACCCAAGGTGCGATCGGTTTTGATTGTGGTGGGGGTGTTTGGCACGGCGCTTTTTTACGGTGATGGGGTCATCACTCCAGCCATTTCGGTGCTGTCTGCGGTAGAGGGTCTTGAGGTCTTAAACGAAGACTTGCATCGCTGGGTCATTCCGCTGACGCTGATTATTTTGTTTGCATTGTTCTGGGTGCAAAAGCGTGGCACGGGTGGTATTGGCAAGTATTTTGGACCCATCACCTTGGTTTGGTTTGGGGTGTTGGCTCTGTTGGGAGTGTCCCAAATCGTGCAACACCCCACGGTGATGTGGGCCCTTTGGCCAGGGTATGCCATCGCGTTTGTGCAGCAAGCTCCTGGATTGAGCTTTGTTTTGCTCGGGGCCTTGATTTTGTGTGTCACCGGGGCAGAGGCCTTGTATGCCGATATGGGACATTTTGGTCGCAAGCCCATTCGCATTGCATGGTTCGGTTTGGTGATGCCCTCGCTCATGCTCAACTACTTGGGGCAAGGGGCATTGTTGTTGGAGCATCCCGAGGCGATCGAAAATCCTTTTTATCGCATGGCACCTGAAGCCTTGCTGTTGCCATTGGTGATATTGGCAACGGTGGCCACCGTGATTGCTTCGCAAGCCCTGATTTCAGGAGCCTTTAGTGTGACCAAACAGGTCATTCAACTCGGCTTTTTGCCGCGTTTGCGCATTCAACACACCAGCGCCAAAGACACAGGTCAGGTCTACATTGGGTTCGTCAATTGGACCTTGTTTGTGGCCATAGTTTTGGCGGTTCTCATGTTCAAGTCGTCGGGCAATTTGGCAGCTGCATATGGCGTAGCGGTTGCCACCGACATGCTCATCACAACCGTTTTGACCTTCTTTGTGATTCGCTTCGCTTGGCGCTACCCATTGTGGTTGTGCGTGATGGCAACTGGGTTTTTTATCGTCATCGACGTGCTGTTCTTTGCCTCGAATTTGTTAAAGCTGGGCGATGGTGGATGGTTTCCGCTGGTCATTGGAGCTGCCATTTTTATGGTCATGACCACATGGTACCGAGGGCGAGAGCTGCTGGCCCAAAGGCACCGCGAAGATGGAATTGATTTGAAATCGTTTTTGGATGCGGTGTTTTTGGCACCTCCTGTGCGCGTTGAGGGGACTGCGGTATTTTTGAATGCAGACAACGATACCGTCCCCCCTGCGTTGCTGCACAACCTCAAACACAACAAGGTGCTGCATCAGCAAAACTTGTTTGTCAATGTTTGCAACCACGAAGTACCCTGGGTGAACTTGTCACAACGTGTGCAAGCCGAGCCATTGGGCAATGATTGTTGGCGCGTCACGTTGAATTACGGTTTTAAGAACAACCCCGACGTCCCCAAAGCCCTTGCGGGCTTTGAGGGCCTGGCGCATCCTCTGGATCCGATGCAAACGTCTTATTTCTTATCGCGCGACACGGTCATGCCCACCATGGGTGGTAATTTGGCGTTTTGGCGTGAGAAGTTGTTCTCTCAAATGCATCGCAATGCCACAGCCGCAGCCGATTTCTTGAATTTACCCAATAACGCAGTTGTTGAAATGGGAAGCAAAATCAGCTTATGAAACTGTTGTTTGTTGCCGACCCCTTGGCCACCTTCAAGCCTCAAAAAGACTCCACGTTTGACATGATGCGTGAAGCATGGCGTCGAGGTCATGAAGTGTTTCATTGCACGCCCGAACAGTTATTTTGGCGCACGGGTGAATCGGTGCAGGCTCGAGTTGAGCCTATTGAGATGCAAGAGCAAACCGCGTCTGACACGCTCAAGGGCGCTTGGTGGCGATCTTTGTCACCGATTGTCAGCATGCCTTTAAATGCGTTCTCTGCAGTGTTGATGCGCAAAGACCCGCCATTTGATGCTGAGTACATCTACGCCACTCACTTGCTTGAAGCGGCTGAACGTGACGGGGCCAAAGTGTTCAACAAGCCCAGTGCGTTACGCGATCATCCTGAAAAATTGGCGTTGATGCAATTTGCCCATTGGGCGCCACCCACTTTGGTCACGCGGCAAGACGCCGACATTCGGGCTTTTCATCGACAACACGGGGACATCATTCTCAAGCCGCTAGACGGCATGGGGGGCATGGGCATTTTCCGTGTGAAATCCGATGGGCTGAATTTGGGCAGCATCATTGAAACCCTGAATCAACACGGTGCGCAAACGGTGATGGTTCAGGCTTATTTGCCAGCCATTGAGCATGGCGATAAACGGGTGTTGATCATCGACGGCCAAGCTGTGCCCTATGGCTTGTCACGTATTCCACAAAATGGTGAAGTGCGCGGCAATCTGGCAGCTGGTGGCAAAGGTGTGGCCAACCCGCTCACGCCCACCGAGTGGGACATGGTCCAGTCACTTGGGCCCGTGTTGGCTGAGCGGGGGTTGTTGCTGGTGGGCCTGGATGTGATTGGTGACAAGCTCACCGAGGTCAACGTGACCAGCCCCACCTGCTTTCAAGAAATCACCCAACAAACAGGCTTTGCCGTGGCGTCCATGTTCATCGACGCCTTGGCCAAGCGAGTCGAGGGTTAGCGAACCGCTGCCTTCACCTTCAAGCGCCAAGCGTGCAGCAAAGGCTCGGTGTAGCCGCTGGGTTGTTCGACCCCTTTGAACACCAAATCGCAGGCGGCTTGGTAAGCCATTGAAGTTTTGAGCGCTGAGGACATGGCGCAGTAAGCGCGATCGCCTTTGTTTTGCTCGTCAACCACTTTGGCCATGCGTTCCAAGGTTTTTTGCACTTGGGCTTTGGTCACCACACCGTGTTGCAACCAGTTGGCCATGTGCTGGCTGCTGATGCGCAAGGTGGCGCGGTCTTCCATCAGACCGACGTTGTGAATATCGGGTACTTTGGAGCAGCCCACACCTTGGTCGATCCAGCGCACCACATAGCCCAAAATGCCCTGGGCATTGTTGTCGAGTTCTTGCTGTTTTTCTGCAGGCGTCCAGTTGGCCTTTGCCACCACAGGCACCGACAACAGGCCGTTCAGAATTTCTTCACGAACTTGAGCGCGATTGGAGGCTTTGTCGGCCTTTTCCAAAGACTTTTGTACCGCGAACACATCGACTTGGTGGTAATGCAGCGAGTGCAAGGTGGCTGCTGTAGGGCTGGGTACCCAGGCCGTGTTGGCGCCCGCACGTGGGTGGGCAATCTTTTGCTGCAACATCGCATTCATCAGGTCGGGCATGGCCCACATGCCCTTGCCAATTTGGGCGCGTCCGCGCAAACCGCATTGCAACCCAACCAGCACATTGTTGCGCTCGTATGCTTGAATCCATGCGCTTGACTTCATGTCGCCTTTGCGCATCATGGGGCCTGCTTGCATGGCCGTGTGCATTTCATCGCCAGTGCGGTCAAGGAACCCGGTGTTGATGAACGCCACACGGTGTGCAGCAGCGGCAATACAAGCCTTGAGGTTGACACTGGTGCGACGCTCTTCGTCCATGATGCCTAGTTTGACGGTGTGCTTTTTGAGGCCCAAGAGCTTTTCAACACGGCCAAACAACTGGTCGGCAAATGCCACTTCGGCGGGGCCGTGCATTTTGGGCTTGACGATATACACGCTGCCTTTGCGGCTGTTGCGCACGCCGTTGGTTTTGCCCATCAGATCGTGCATGGAAATGGCAGTGGTGATGACGGCATCCATGATGCCTTCGGGAATTTCTTGACCCTTGGCGCCCCACAAAATAGCCGGATTCGTCATCAAGTGACCCACGTTGCGGACAAACAGCAAGGAACGACCATGCAGGTTGATGGTTTTGCCGTTGGGCGCGGTGTAAACGCGATCGGCGTTCAGGGTACGGGTAAACGATTTGCCACCCTTAGACACTTGTTCGGTCAGGGTGCCCTTCAGAATGCCCAGCCAGTTGCCATAAGCCTGCACCTTGTCGGCTGCATCGACCACGGCCACTGAGTCTTCCAAATCCAAAATCGTCGACAAGGCGGCTTCGACAATCAAATCGCTGACACCTGCAGCATCCTCTTTGCCGATGCGGGTGTTGCGATTGATGATCAGGTCGAGATGCAAACCGTTGTGGCAGAACAGCACAGACGAAGGCGAAGCTGCCTTGCCTTGGTAGCCAACCCATTGCTTGGGGTTTTTCAGCGTGGTCACGCTGCCATCTTGCAAGCTCACTTCAAGCTGACCGTTGCGAACGACGTATGCGGTCGAGTCGATATGTGAGCCCTTTTTCAAAGGCACGGTGCGATCCAACACGTAACGGGCGTATTCCACCACTTTGGCGCCACGCACCGGGTTGTATGACTCTCCGTTAGGGCCGAGCACTGTGGCGCCATGGTCACTCGGCAAGGCGTCGGTTCCGTACAAGGCATCGTACAAGCTGCCCCAACGAGCGTTGGCGGCATTCAGAGCGTAACGGGCGTTGGTAATAGGCACCACCAACTGAGGTCCTGCTTGGTTGGCCAGTTCGTCGTCGACATGCTTGGTTTTGACCTGAACATTTTTGGGTTCGGCAACCAAATATCCGATTTTTTCCAGGTGCTTGCGATAGGCTTTCATGCCTTTGATGGGGCCAGGATGGGCGCGATGCCATTGATCCATTTCTAGCTGCAAGCGGTCGCGTTCGGCCAACAGGGCGGCATTTTTGGGCGCCAGGTCATGTACCAGCTTGGAAAAGCCCTTCCAAAAGTCATTTGGCTGAATGCCGATGTCAGGCAGAACACGTTGTTCGATGAATTGATGCAATTCAGAAGCTACCTGAAGGCCATGGGCCTGCACACGCTGTGACATGGAAATCCTTTCGTCGATGAAGCTGGGGCGCACTTCTGAACAGATAGAGGAGTGGGAAGGCGCCAAAACTGCTAATTATGGCGTCAACAGCCCCTGAATTTGCTGACAAAGGCAGTTGACCATGGGGCGATCGTTCGAAAAGGAGCGATCAGGCACGTGTTTTGCTTTCAGGGGTTCTACAATTCAGGGATGATTGCTGTCAAACAAGAATTGTTGCAAGCCCTTGGCGTTGCATTGGGCGAAGTGGCGCCGGGCCTTTCTGTGCCCGCGGTCTTTGAGGCTCCCAAAGTGGCGGCGCATGGTGATTTGGCCTGTACGGCAGCTTTGCAGCTGGCCAAGCCTTTGGGGCAAAACCCTCGTCAGGTGGGTCAGTTGCTCAGCGATGCCTTGTTGCGCCAAGCCTCTGTAGAGCGTTGGGTGGCGGCGATCGAGATTGCCGGCCCAGGTTTTTTGAACCTTCGACTCAAGCCGCAAGCCAAGCAAGCTGTTGTCGCTGAAGTGTTGCAGCAGGGCGAATCATTTGGCCATCAACCCAAACGCAACGAAAAGGTGTTGGTCGAATTTGTCTCTGCCAACCCGACAGGTCCTTTGCATGTCGGACACGGTAGACAAGCGGCTTTGGGTGACGCCATTTGCAACCTCATGGCAACCCAAGGTTGGGATGTGTGGCGTGAGTTTTATTACAACGACGCTGGTGTCCAAATTCAAACCTTGGCCATTTCCACACAGGCGCGCATTCGTGGTTTCAAGCCAGGAGACGTCCAGTGGCCAGAAGCAGCCTATAACGGTGAATACATCGCAGACATCGCAAAAGACTACATGGCCGGTGCCAAAGTGGTTTCAGACGACCGCGAGGTGACCGGTGCCGCCGATCCCAATAACTTGGAAGCGATTCGCGACTTCGCTGTGGCGTACCTGCGTCGTGAACAAGACTTAGACCTCAAGGCGTTTGCCGTTCGTTTCGATCACTTTTATTTGGAGTCGAGTCTCTACACCGACGGCAAAGTCGATGCGGCTGTTCGGCGCCTGATCGATCAGGGCAAAACCTATGAGCAAGACGCGGCGCTTTGGTTGCGCAGCACCGACTACGGCGATGACAAAGACCGTGTGATGCGCAAGTCTGATGGGACATACACGTATTTTGTGCCCGACGTGGCGTATCACGTGACCAAGTTCGAGCGGGGTTTTTCCAAGGTCATCAACATTCAAGGCACCGACCATCACGGCACCATTGCTCGTGTGCGCGCAGGCTTGCAGGCCTTGCAACAAGGCATTCCGTCTGGCTACCCCGATTACGTGTTGCACACCATGGTGCGTGTCATGCGAGGCGGTGAGGAAGTCAAAATTTCAAAACGTGCGGGCAGTTACGTGACGCTGCGCGATCTGATCGAATGGACCAGCAAGGACGCGGTACGTTTCTTTTTGTTGTCGCGCAAACCCGATACCGAATACGTTTTTGACGTTGACTTGGCCATTGCACAAAACAACGACAATCCTGTTTACTACGTGCAATACGCGCATGCCCGTATTCAATCGGTGCTGCAAGCATGGGGGGGTTCTCTCCATGCGCTGAGCCAAGTCAACTTGGCTGCACTTGAGGGGCCGCAGGCGCAAACCTTGATGATGGCGTTGGCGCGCTACCCCGAAATGCTTGCCTCGGCGGCAGCTGATTTTGCGCCTCACGACATCACCTTCTATTTGCGTGAATTGGCTGCTGCCTATCACGCTTACTATGATGCAGAGCGCATTTTGGTAGAAGATGAGTCGCTGCGCTTGGCGCGCTTGGCGTTGATAGCAGCAACTGCTCAGGTTCTGCGCAATGGGTTGCGTGTATTGGGGGTTGATGCCCCAGCCCGCATGTAATGGACTGATCCACTTGCAAAGGCTTTTATGAAAGACTCGCCCAACCGCATCACGGTCAAAGGATTTGCAGTCGGCTTGCTGGTTGGCTTGTTGTTGGCCGCCTTGTTAGCGATTTACGTCACCAATGCCCCGGTTCCGTTTGTTGATCGTGGAGTGGTGACCAAGCCGGGTCAAGAACTCGATCCGTTGAAAAGCCAGTCACCTCAATGGAATCCCAATTCGGCAGTTGATCAAACCCATCGTCCAACAGTGGGTGCGGCAGAAACTGCTCCGGCAGCTGGCAATGACCCCATTGCGCAAATCGCCCAACAGGTTCAGGGTGCCCCTGGTGTCAATGGCGCGCCAGACATGCCCACTGGTCCTGAATATTTTGTGCAAGCAGGGGCATTTGTCACCGCTCGTGAGGCCGATACCCAAAAAGCCAGATTGACTCTGCTGGGTCTGAATGCACAGGTGTTTCCAGCTGAGCAATCGGGACAAACTTTTTTTCGTGTTCGCATCGGCCCCTTCCCCGATCGCAAGTCCGCTGCATCTCAACGTGACCAATTGGTGGCAGAGCGCATTGATGCGACAGTAGTGATTGTTCAACCCAACGACCCTGCGAGATAAACCCATGATCAATCGACGCCAATTCTCGATCGCCGTTTCAGCCGCGCCTTGGGCAGCTGCTTGGGCCAATCCATTTCGTGATGGAGTGGATTACCAAACTCTCAAAAAACCCATTCCCATGACCTCGCCAGCAGGGGTCACCGAAATTCACGAATTCTTTTCTTACACGTGCATCCATTGCTACCGCATGGAAGCCGATTTTCAAGCTTGGCGCAAAAAATTGCCTGCGGGGAAATTTGTGGTGCAACAAGTGCCGGTTCGCTTCAATGCGGCGTTTGAGCCTTTGCAAAAAACCTTTTACGCACTTGAGGCCATGAAAAAATTGGAGCAGGTGCACACAGAAATTTTTTATGCTTTGCACGTTGAGCGCACCACGTTCAACTTGCGCGATGCGGGCAACCTGGCGGCTATCACCCGTTGGTTGGTGTCTCAGGGGATCAATGAAAAAGAGTTTTTGGCGGCAGTCAATTCTCCGGCGGTCGCCGCCAAGGTGGCACGTGCCAACGAACTCACCGACCGATACATGATTGAAGGCACCCCAGCCATTGGCATAGCAGGCAAATACCTGGTTCCAGGGCAGGGCGCCAAAACCATGCAAGTAGCCAACGCCTTGCTGGGGCTCAAGTGATGGGTGATTCGTCTTCTCGTTCAGTGAATCACTTCTTGCTTCACATGGTTGCGGCCATGGCATTGGCTGCTGCGTTTTGTCCATCTTTGGCGCATGCAGAAACCTCTGACAAAGACCAGCCCATGCTCATCGAGGCCGATGAACTTCGTCACGATGATCAAACCGGGCAGAGCGTGTTTACGGGAAATGTCAGCATACGCAAGGGCAGTATCGATATTCGTGCCGAACGCGTCGACGTCACTGAAAACGAAAAAGGCGAGCAAACGGGCATCGCCACCGGAACGCCCCAAAAACGGGCCACCTTCAAGCAAAAGCGAGAAGGTCTCGATGAATTTGTCCACGGTACAGCAGAGCGCATTGAGTATTACAGCGTCAATGAGCGCATGGTGCTGACAGGCAACGCTGAGCTGCGTCGCTTGCGAGGCACGGTGGTAGCGGACGAGGCGCAGGGACAACGCATCGAATACTCCAGCGCCACGGGCGTGTTTCAGGTGGCCGGTCAAATCAAGGCGGGTCAACCCACCGGTCGTGTGCGTGCGGTGATTGCGCCCAAAGACAACAAAACCACCCAAAACAAATCGAGTGCGCCGTGAACGACACATTGGTTAACCGCGACGAACGTTTGCAGGTGCGTCACCTGCAAAAAAGTTACGGCTCTCGTCAAGTGGTCAAGGATGTGTCCTTGGAGGTTGGGCCGGGCGAAGTGATTGGGTTGCTAGGGCCCAACGGTGCTGGTAAGACCACCTCGTTTTACATGATCGTGGGTTTGGTGCGATGCGACGAAGGGCAAATTTTTTTGGGCAACACCCAAATTGATCCGATGCCCATGCACCAGCGATCGCGAATGGGTTTGGGCTATTTGCCACAAGAGCCGTCTATCTTCAGGCGTTTGAACGTCGAAGAAAACGTCCGCGCAATTTTGGAGCTCCAAAAAGACGAATCGGGTAAACCGGTTTCAAAAGCGCGGATCAACGAGCGACTGCAGGTTTTGCTCAAAGATTTGCGAGTTGACCACCTGCGGGACAGCCCCGCGATGGCGCTTTCAGGTGGCGAGCGCAGGCGCGTTGAAATTGCCCGAGCTTTGGCCAGTTCGCCCCGATTCATGCTGCTGGATGAACCCTTTGCGGGCATTGACCCGATTGCAGTGATTGAGATTCAACGCATCATTCAGTTTTTGCGTTCACGCGGCATTGGCGTCTTGATTACCGACCACAATGTGCGAGAAACCTTGGGCATTTGTGACCGCGCCTACATCATCAGCGAAGGTCACGTGTTAGCTGAGGGAACCCCTGACACCATCGTAGACAATCCAGACGTTCGCCGCGTGTATCTTGGCGAACACTTCCGCATGTAAGGCGGGCCATGAAGCCTGGTCTGCAACTGCGTGTGTCTCAGCATCTGGCGCTCACGCCCCAGTTGCAACAGTCCATACGCTTGTTGCAATTGTCGACATTGGAGCTGTCACAAGAAATTGAGCACATGCTCGAGGAAAACCCATTTCTTGAGGTGACAGAAGAAGAGTCCGAGCCAACAGAAGAACCTGCTGCTGGTTCAGATATACCGGCGTCTGCATCGTTGGCCCATGATGCCAGCACCGATGCGGCGGCAAGCGAACAAGACTCAGAAGCCCCATCCGAGGTGACCGACGATTGGACGCCAGATCAATTTGAGGGCGATGCTGTCGAAGAAGGCTATGACTGGGGCAGCGAGGCGCCAGCCAATCGCCAGAGTGCATCAGACGACGAAGGCTCGGCGCTTGATTGGATGCATGAACCGGAGAGTTTGCCTCAGCATTTGCATCGACAGGCGTTAGGGTTGCGCTTGTCGCCAGAAATTTCGGCTGCTTTGTTTTATCTCATCGAGTCCCTCGACGACGATGGCTTTTTGAGTGACAGCCTAGAAGAATTGGCGCATGCATTGTGTTTGACCACACCAGATGATCTGACAGCGACACAAGCCGCCTTGGAAGAGGCGTTGGAACATTTGCAGGCCATGGACCCTCTGGGTGTGGGAGCGCGGTCCTTGCAAGAGTGCTTACAAATACAAGTGGCCGACATGCGCAATACGCCCCTCACACAAGCAGCATGGAGCATCTTGATGCACCCCATGGAGTGGGTCGCCAAGCGTGAGTGGAAGCGCTTGCAAGCGGCCACCGAATTGAGCGAGGAGCGAGTGCGTGAGGCGGTGCAGTTGATTCAACGGCTTGAACCCAAGCCTGGGCGACGATTTGCACAAGCCGAACGCAATATCGTGGTTCCCGATGTTTTGGTCACCGCTGCTCGCCGGGGATTTCAGGTGGCCCTCAATCCTCAAGTGGTTCCTCGCTTGGCCATCCATGACGTGTACGCACAGACCATTAAATCGGGCAAGGGACAAGCGCACCAGCACATGCAACAGAGGTTGCAAGAGGCTCGTTGGTTTGTGCGCAATGTGCAGCAGCGCTTTGACACCATCTTGCGTGTAGCCACCGCCATTGTGGAGAGGCAAAAGGCTTTTTTCGAGCAAGGTCCTACTGCCATGAAGCCCCTGGTGCTGCGCGAGATTGCCGATGCTTTGGGGTTGCACGAGTCGACCATATCGCGCGTCACCACTTCAAAATTCATGGCCACCCCACAGGGCACGTTTGAGTTGAAATATTTCTTCAGCCCCGGTTTGAGTACGGACGCTGGGGACGCGGCCTCAAGCACGGCTGTGCGCGCTCTCATTCGTCAACTCATTGCCGATGAAAACCCAGCAAAGCCATTGTCGGACAATACCCTTTCAGACATGCTCAAGCAAAAAGGCATAGACTGCGCCCGGCGTACGGTGGCCAAGTATCGAGAATCCATGCGCATTGCAAGCGCCAATTTAAGGAAAACAGTTTGACCTCTCTTCATTTGTTTTTGCCCTGTGCATCGGGGGTGGAGCCGTTGCTGCAGACAGAAGTCAAGCGCATCACAGGAATCGAGGCCGAAATAGGGCGTTCGGGCGTGCGCTTGAAAGCCAGTTGGCGTGAGGTCATGAGTTTGAACTTGCACAGCCGCCTGGCACAACGTGTGTTGGTGCAATTGGCACATCAGTCTTATCAAACTGAACAAGACGTCTACAGTTGCGTGCATGCCTTGCCTTGGGAACAGTGGTTTGCAGTACGCCAAACGTTCAAGGTTGAGGTAACGGCTCGACAGTGCCCGCTCAAGAGCCTCAACTTCGTCACGCTGCGTATCAAAGACGGCATTGCCGATCGGTTTCGCGAGCGTCAGGGTGAACGCCCGAGCATCGATACCCGTTGGCCCAGGGTCCGGGTGTTTGCGCATCTCGATCCACAAACCATCACGGTGTATTTGGACACCTCGGGCGAATCACTGTTCAAGCGCGGCTGGCGTGAAGACAAGGGCGATGCCCCTTTGAAAGAAACCTTGGCCGCAGCCATGATCGCTGCCACTGGATGGGATCCTCAGGGCGACATGCCACTTTACGACCCTTGCTGTGGCAGTGGCACCATAGCCATTGAGGCGGCTCAAATGGCCATCAACTTGGCCCCAGGTTTGCAACGCCGATTTGGCTTTGAGAATTTGTTGCCGCACGATGCGCGCTTGTGGCAAGCATTGCGCAGCGAAGCCCAAGCGGCCATTCAAACGCCCAAAACCATCAAGGTGTTTGCCAGCGATGTCTCGCATCGAATGGCCGACTTTGCGCAGCGCAACGCACAGCGTGCGGGCGTCACGGCAGCTCTTCAAATTCGTGCAGGCGACGCGTTGCAACGCATGCCACCCACCGAGCGATCAGGCGTGTTGTTGCTCAACCCCCCTTATGGTGAGCGCATTCAGGCAGCGGGTGTGGCGGGG
>JBEDMU010000107.1:0-4377 GCA_041170945.1 Pseudomonadota bacterium | reverse complement strand
GCAGAGACGCCTTGATGCAAACGCTTGATGCCGTCAATGCGCGTTATGGCAAAGGCACCTTGGTGTTGGCCAGTGCAGGTGCTCCTGAGCAACGCAAGGCATGGGGCATGAAGCAAGAGCGGAAAACGCCAGCTTACACCACCGACTGGCAAGCCTTGCGCGAAGTCTGTTGCAGGCTTTGAATTTTTTACAATGGGCATATAAATTCTTTTTCACCCACTGCCATGTCTACTGCTGTTTCTGCTTCCCATTCTGCCGCTGTTTCCTTTGCGTTACCCATGTCTGATTGGCCTGTGGTACACGACGAACATGAAGTGCTGGCCCGCCGCTTCAATCATTTGGCACCTCGCATCGTGGAATTGGGCTGTGGCAATGCTCGCACGGCGCGTCATTGGTTAGAGCACATGCCCCAAGCGCAATATTGGGGGTTAGAGGTCGATACCATTCAACACGCCAAAAACTTGCAAGCACCACACCCGCGCATGCAGTTTGTTGAAGCGGGTGCGCAGGCCATTCCGTTTGACGATTCTTCGTTTGACTTGGCGCTCATGCTCAAATCGTTGCACCATGTGCCCATGCCGCTCATGGACCAGGCCCTGAACGAAGTGGCACGTGTGCTCAAGCCCGGTGCTTGGTTGTATGTGTCAGAGCCGGTGTACGACGGTGCGCTCAACGAATTGGTGCGTGTGTACAACGACGAGGGGGCGGTTCGCGCAGCGGCTCAGGCCGCAGTTGACCGGGCCTTGCAAGCCCCTAACGGTGTGTGGGAAGAGGTGCAGCAAGAGCGGTTTGTCATGCCTGTGCGCTTTGAAAACTTCGATGAATTTGAAAAGCGCATGATGCGTCCTACCTTTGCCAATCACCACATCGACGACGCTGTGCTCAATCGCGTGCGCAAGTTGTACGAACCTTACCAAACACCGCAAGGCGCTTTGTTTGTGCGGCCCATGCACGTGCGCTGGTTGCGCACAAAGGCTTAAGCACTTTGCAAAATGTGTCCGATGTTGTCGCGCAGCGATTCGGGATGAGCCACCCCCAGCAGCGCCATATGCCCAGCCGATGACGTGTTGGGAATAGAGGCCGAATCGAGGTTGTCGCGCGACAGCAAAGGCGTACCTGGCAGTTGTTCAAACAACCACGCTTGTGCGCGTGCCACCGAATCGGGCAGGGGACATACCCAGCGCGGGTGCCCGCTGGCTTGTGCGGCCAGTTTCACAATTTCGCCCAAGCTAAACACCTCGGGACCTACGCAGTCGTAGGTACTGCCGATGGTGCTGGCATGTTCAAGGCTGTGCAAAATGGCGGTGCACAAATCGCTCACCGATACGGGCTGAAACTGTGCCTGAGCGGTGGCCAATGGAATGAAGGGCGAGTATTTGGCCAAGCGTGCAAACAGGTTTACAAACGAATCGCCAGCACCAAACACCACCGAAGGTCGTAACACCGTGAGTTGCAAGTGTGAGGCTTGACGCAGCACAGCTTCGCCGGCAGTTTTGGAGCGCAAATACATCGAAGGCGCGCCGTCTCCCACGCCCAATGCACTGATGTGCACCAAGCGTTGCACGCCTGCAGTTTGCATGGCTTGTGCCAAGCGCTTGGGCAATTGCACGTGGGCTTCGTCAAAGGCGGGGCCCCAGGGCTGGGCGCGCTCGCTTTGCAGCACACCCACCAAATTCACCACAGCATCGGCACCACTGAGTGCACGCTGCAACGAATCAACGTTGGAAGAGCTGACCGTGTGCCATGTGGCGCCTTCTGGTAAAGGCCTAGTCGGGCTGGCTCGGCGGCTGATCACTTTGACGCGAGCACCTGCTTGCAACAAGCGTTGCATCAAGGCTGAGCCAATGAATCCGTGCCCGCCTATCAATGCCACGGTTTGTGAAGTCAGTGTCTCGGCCATGTGGACTCCTTGCGCAAGGCCTTTAGCTCAAATGGTGTTGGCGCCAGTTTTTGAGGGTGGGGACTACATCAGAGAGATCTGGCAAGTATCTGACCCCGTTGGCTGCACTGGCGCGTGTGACACCAGAGCCACCTGCCCAAATCTCAACCGAGTCGGGCAGCTGTTGACGAATTTGCGTCAGTGTGGGGGCAATTTGGCGGTGCGGAAACGCCATGCTGAACGACAAGGCCACCACCTCGGCTCGGTGCGCTTGCACGGCCCGAACGATGTCGGTAAGCGGGGTTTGCGAGCCCAATGGAATGCATTGCACGCCTTCCAAGGTGAGCAACGCCTCGACCATGAGCAATCCCAGCAAATGGGGTTCATCGGGCACGGTCGTCAACAACACGCGCGGTTGTTGGGTGCACGGTGGCAATGCCGAGATGGCCTGACGCATGATGCGCTTGGTGAGTTCGGTGAACAGATGTTCTTCGTACACCTCCAGTTCGCCCGATTCCCAAGCTTCTCCGATAAGCGTGGTCAGCGGGGCCACGGTGTCTTCAATGAAGTGTTGCAATCCTTGGCGCGCCAATCGCTGGTGCATGGCTTGCGAAAAATCATTCGACGCTTGTTGGCGTATCAGATCAATCAGCATTCTCAATTCTTGGCGTACCTGTTCGCCGCCGGGCGAGGCAGGGCGGTGTCGAATCGCGCTAAGCGCCTCTAGTTCGGGCATGGACAAGCCCATGAGCTTGCCAGGGCGGTGGCCCAAATCCATGAGGCGCTTCATCAAGCGCAGGCGTTCAACTTGGTCAAGCGAATACAGGCGCTCGCCGTTGTCGTCACGGCGAGGCTCGGGAAAGCCGTAGCGGCGCTCCCACATGCGCAAAACATCTTTGGACAAGCCAGTGTCTCGTTCGACAGCCGCAATATTCAGCGTCGGTTCCATTATTTGTCCAGTACAAAAGATTGACAAACCATTGACAAACAGATCGATAACTTATATTCTAAGGCTTCGTGGTTATTTTGTCTAGGACAAAATAAAGACAACATCAAATTTTGACCAGGGTTGAACATGTTGAAAACATTGGCTCGATGGGTGGGATTGGCAGGCTTGATTTCCGCAGGGGTGGCCCCTGCAGCTCAAGCGGCCGGCACTTGTCCGCCTTTGCTGAACCATACTTTTTATGGTTTAACCGATGGCAAGCCCATGAACTTGTGTGAGTACACGGGCAAGGTCATCTTGGTGGTGAACACAGCCAGTTACTGTGGATTCACATCGCAATACGACGGCTTAGAAAAATTGTACGCAAGCCTCAAAGATCGTGGTTTGGTGGTGTTGGGATTCCCCTCCAACGACTTTGGACAACAAGAGCCAGGCAGCAACCAACAAATTGCCGATTTTTGTCGTCTCACTTATGGCGTGAAATTTCCCATGGTCGAAAAAACCGTGGTCAAGGGCAAAGAGGCCAATGCCTTTTATCAGCAGCTGGGCAACATCACGCGCAGCCGTCCCAAGTGGAACTTTCACAAATACCTCATCAATCGCGATGGAACCAAGGTGTTGGCTTTTGGCAGCTTCACCAGTCCCGACAGCGATGAACTGAAACAAAAAATCGAAGAATTTCTTCGTTGAAACCCAAGGAGCCTATTCATGAACGCACCCCATCCATTGTTGAGTTCAGCACTGGCTCAAAACCCTGGTATGCAGGGCTTGGCAGCTCGTCATGTCGAGGTTCAAGGTCTGCGCTATCCGTTGACCATCGATTTAGGGGCAGGGCAGGTGGTCAACACCGTGGCCAGTTTCACCCTGTCGTTTGGCGTGGCGGCCACCCAAAAAGAGTCCTACATGACTTGCTTTCTAGATTGGTTAGACGCCCAACGAGGACAGGTGGTCAATCACAGCAGCATGCTGCGGTTGTTTGATCGGTTGGTGCAAGGGCTAGAGGCTACATCGGGCCGTTTGTCGATGGCCTTCAATTGCATGGTGCCCAACGCAGCCACCCACACGGGTTCTGAGCCCTGGATGGAGTACGACGCCGAATGGTTGGTGGAACAACAAGAGGGCAAAAAGCCTGTTCTCAAGTCTGTTCATCAACCTGCAAAACACCATTACCACGCATAAGCGGCATGGTGTGTTGGCCTCATTTGACGCTCACTGTTTCAAGGCATTTTCATGAATAGCAAACCCCACATCGCCGTTGTTGGCTCAGGCATCGCAGGCATGGCCAGTGCTTGGCTACTGAGCCGCCAGTACCGCGTGACTCTTTACGAAGCCAACGACTATTTGGGGGGGCATACTCACACGGTTGATGTCACTCTAGAGGGCAAGACCCATCCGGTGGACACCGGGTTTTTGGTGTTCAACGAACGCACCTATCCCAATTTGTGTGCGTTGTTTGACTTGTTTGGTGTAGAAAGCCTCGAATCTGAAATGTCGTTTTCGGTGTCGATGGACGAACCCGACTTGGAGTGGGCTGGGAGCAACTTGGCCACCA
>JBEDMU010000106.1:0-11018 GCA_041170945.1 Pseudomonadota bacterium | reverse complement strand
ACCGAAATTCATCGATTGAACATGGCGGTATTCCCGCGGGGGAGTCAACTCATCCCCAACGCCTACAACCGCATCCCTGGTTTTCGCTATCAAACGACGGCACATGCACACTTGTACTTTGTACCTGGATTTCCAGTGATGGCGTGGCCCATGGTCGAATGGGTACTCGATACCTTGCATCCGAAGATGGCTGGGGCTGTTCAATGGGAAGAGCGTTCGGTCATTGTCATCGGAGCCATGGAGTCTCATCTGACCCCGTTGATGATTGAAATTGAGCAACTTTTCCCCACTGTCAAGGTGTTTAGTTTGCCCAGCGTCGATCACCCGGTTTATGGCAGACACATCGATTTGGGGGTCAAGGGATCGGATTCTTCTGTTGCAAAAGCGTATGATCACATGTTGTCGGGTTTGCGATCCTTGAGTGTCACTTTGGGGCCTGAGTCTGTTCGCAAATCTGGTGCGTGAATTTACTAAAATGGTGCATATTGATTTATTGCACTAAAATGGTGCTTTATGGGCGGCAGTCAACATCACACTCCATAGACAAATCCTGTGGCTGGGTGTTGGCACAAGAGTTGCATCAATAGAGCGTTCACTAATTTCGTTCAACCAACCTGTTGGAGATTCTGATGGCCAAGACCGTTGCAGACGTGATGCAAATGGTAAAAGACAACGAAGTGCGCTTTGTTGATTTTCGTTTTACTGACACCCGTGGCAAAGAGCAGCACGTGACCGTGCCCATTTCACATTTTGACGAAGACAAATTCTCGTCGGGCCACGCTTTCGACGGTTCCTCTATTGCCGGTTGGAAAGGCATTGAAGCCTCCGACATGCTGTTGATGCCCGATCCCTCAACAGCCAGCATTGATCCCTTCTTCGAAGAGTCGACACTGTTCTTGCAATGTGACGTCGTTGAACCCAGCGATGGCAAATCCTACGACCGCGATCCTCGCTCGATTGCGAAACGTGCCGAAGCCTACTTGAAGGCCTCTGGCTTGGGTGACACTGCATTTTTCGGTCCCGAACCCGAATTTTTCTTGTTTGACGGTGTGCGTTGGAGCAACGAACCTGGCAACAGTTTCTACGCTATTGAAGAATATGAGGCTCCCTGGAACTCAGGTGCCAAGCTCGAAGGCGGCAACCGTGGTCATCGCCCCCGCACCAAAGGCGGTTACTTCCCAGTGCCTCCCGTTGATACCACGCACGACATGCGCGCCGAAATGGTCATGGTTCTCGAAGCCATGGGTATTCCCGTTGAAGTGTTCCACCACGAAGTGGCGGGTGCAGGCCAGTGTGAAATCGGTACCAAGTTCAGCACCCTGGTTGAACGCGCCGACTGGACACAAAAACTGAAATATGTCGTTTGGAACGTGGCCAACGCCTACGGTAAAACCGCCACTTTCATGCCCAAGCCATACCACGGTGACAACGGCTCTGGCATGCACGTGCACCAGTCTGTATGGAAAGACGGCAAAAACTTGTTTGCCGGCGACGGTTACGCTGGTTTGTCTGATTTTGCCCTTTACTACATTGGCGGCATCATCAAGCACGCTCGTGCATTGAACGCGATCACCAACCCCACCACCAACAGCTACAAGCGTTTGGTACCGCACTTTGAAGCTCCGGTGAAGCTGGCTTACTCAGCCAAAAACCGTTCTGCTTCGATTCGCATTCCTTACGTGGCCAATCCCAAGGCTCGTCGAGTGGAAGCTCGCTTCCCCGATCCCATGGCTAACCCCTACCTGTGCTTTGCTGCATTGCTGATGGCGGGCCTTGATGGTGTCGAGAACAAGATTCATCCCGGTGAAGCCGCTACAAAAGACTTGTACCACCTGCCACCCGAAGAGGACAAATTGGTGCCTACGGTCTGCCATAGCCTTGACCAGGCCCTTGAGTACCTCGACAAAGACCGCGCCTTCCTGACCAAAGGTGGTGTGTTCACCGATAGCATGCTCGATGCCTTCATCGAGCTGAAAATGTCTGAGGTCACACGTGCTCGCGTTGAGGTTACGCCCACCGAGTACGACATGTACTTTAGCCTGTGATGGAGTCTTCCTGACTCAGGAACACGAAAGGGTGGCCTAGGCCACCCTTTTTTGTCACAACTGCATTTGGTTTGTCTTATTACCCATGTCGCCCAGTAGTTCATTCGCTCATCGATACAGCGGTATAGACCTGTTATCTACAGCTGTGCTGATGGTCGACCCGCAAGGTGTATCGCAATACGCCAACAGCGCAGCACAAGAACTGTTGTTGCATGCGGTTCGAGGGCAAGCAAGCCTACCCGTATGGGAGTGGCTGGATGAGGCCGCAGACACCTTGCGTCAGGCCATTGCTGGTGCTTGTGCACACCGTCCGCAGTCCACACGTTTCGAGGCCTCGCTCAAACGGTTTGAAGACGACCCTCTGCGGGTGCTGGTGATGGTATCGCCCATGAACGACAGCTCCAGTGGGGTGTTGATTGAGTGGTTTCCAGTCGAAAAGCAAACACAACAAGAACGCGAAGAAAAATTGCTGGGTCAGGCCATGAGCAACAAAGAGCTCATTCGAGGTCTCGCCCACGAGATCAAAAATCCCTTGGGTGGAATACGTGGCGCAGCTCAGTTGCTGCAAATGGAATTGGAAACACCTGATTTGCGTGAATACACGCAAGTGATCATTCACGAAGCCGATCGCTTGCAGCAATTGGTAGATCGCTTATTGGCACCGCACAGACGCGCGGCTGTGGTGAGTGATGTCAATATTCACGAAGTATGTGAGCGGGTGCGCAGCCTGATTTTGGTTGAATACCCCAAAGGATTGCATTTTGTGCGCGATTACGACACCTCTATTCCAGAGTTCAGAGGCGACCGTGAGCAACTCATTCAAGCCGTACTCAACGTAGCACAAAACGCCGCACAAGCCATGCAGCAGCGTATTGGCAGTGAAGACGCGGTATTGATATTTCGAACACGCGTGGCACGTCAACTCACTTTAGGCAAGGTCAGACATAAGTTGGCATTGGAATTGCATGTCATCGATAACGGACCTGGAATTCCAGAAGACATTCGAGACCGAGTGTTTTCTCCCTTGGTCACTCGACGTGATGGCGGAACGGGTTTGGGCCTGACACTGGCTCAAACCTATGTACAGCAGCACCAAGGGTTGATTGAGTTTGAGAGTGAAGCCGGACACACAGATTTCAAAATTCTCATTCCACTGGCATGAGAGAACGAATTGCAAGAGGAGCAGGGCAACATGAGCATGAGACCCATTTGGATCGCTGACGATGACCAGTCCATCCGCTTTGTTTTGGAAAAGGCATTTCAGCGTCAGGGTTGGATCACCCGCTCTTTTAAAAGTGCACACGAAGTAACGGCTGCCTTGCGTACCAGCGCAGACGAAGATTGGCCTTTGGTGTTGGTCAGCGATATTCGCATGCCGGGGGAGTCTGGCCTCGATTTGTTGGCTCGCATCAAGGCACAACACCCAGATCTGCCGGTCATCATCATGACTGCCTATTCCGACCTAGACAGCGCTGTTTCGGCGTTTCAAGGCGGTGCATTCGAATATTTGGCCAAGCCATTTGATGTACCCAAGGCAGTGGAGTTGGTTGAGCGTGCATTGGCGCAACGCCAAGGTGCTTTGTCAAGCGATATCCCTGTGGGTGCAGGTGTGTCCGAGATGCTAGGGCAGGCCCCAGCCATGCAAGAGGTTTTTAGAGCGATTGGGCGCTTGAGTCAAAGCCAAGTAACCGTTCTGATCACCGGTGAGTCTGGCACGGGCAAGGAGTTGGTGGCTCGAGCCTTACACAAGCACTCGCCGCGCTCCAATGGTCCGTTTGTGGCGATCAACACTGCTGCTATTCCCAAAGATTTGCTCGAGTCTGAGTTGTTTGGCCATGAGCGAGGTGCGTTCACTGGTGCGCAAACCATGCGACGTGGGCGCTTTGAGCAGGCCGACGGCGGCACCCTGTTTTTAGATGAAATTGGCGACATGCCGTTTGAATTACAAACACGTTTGTTGCGGGTGCTCAGTGATGGGCAGTTTTATCGTGTCGGGGGGCATACGCCTATCCGCTCCAACGTTCGTGTCATTGCCGCCACGCATCAACATCTAGAGCAGCGTGTGCGCGATGGCTTGTTTCGAGAAGACTTGTTTCACCGCCTCAACGTGATTCGATTGAGAATTCCAGCGTTGCGAGAACGGTTGGAAGATTTGCCATTGCTTACACATCACTTTTTGCAGCAGGCAGCGCAGCAGTTGGGCGGGGAGCCCAAGCGTTTGTCGCCGGCTGCTCTCGACTGCTTGGCAGCATTTGCGTTTCCGGGTAATGTTCGACAGCTTGAAAACGTTTGTCACTGGCTGACTGTCATGGCGCCTGCGCAAGTGGTCGATGCCAATGATTTGCCTCCTGAAATCTTGCAAGTTCAGAGCCAACTCACACCCGCAGTAGGGGTTCACACGCTGGCTGATGGTGCGTCAGCCGCTTCTGACCCAATCGAGCGCAAGGCAGCATCACCGATGTTGCAAAGTCCTGTTGCGGTTGCGGTTCACAAGGAGGGCATTGATTGGCCCACCATGGCCCAAATTGAGGCCAAAGCCTTGTTAGAAAAATCCGAGCCCATGCCAGTATGGGACCACATGGTTCAAATTCTTGAGCGTCACTTGATTCGAGCCGCGCTTGAAAAGACCGGTGGTAGGCGGGTTGAGGCTGCCCAAATCTTGGGCATTGGACGCAACACCATCACCCGCAAAATTCAAGAATTGGGTTTGTGATCCTCAAGAAGCAGATGATGGGGTCCAGTCAATGATGACGGGTGCATGATCACTGGGCCGTTCATTTTTTCGTGGTTGTTTATCAACCTCGGCTCCTATCAACCCAGGGCGCATATCGCGGCTGATGAGGACATGATCAATGCGCATGCCACGGTTTCTGCGAAACGCAAATTCACGATAGTCCCACCAACTAAATATTGATTCATTGGGATGCAACTCTCGAACTGAATCGACCAATCCCAAGTCCAACAGACGTTGCAAAGCCAATCGTTCTTCAGGCGTGCAATGAATGGTGTTGGCAAGTCCAACAGGGTCCCACACATCGGTATCGTCGCGCGTGATGTTGAAGTCGCCCAGCAAAACGGTGTGTGGATGTTGGGCCAGTTGTGAAGCACACCACTGATGCATGGCTTCAAGCCAGTGCATTTTGTAAACAAACTTATCGGAGTCGGGAACCTGTCCATTGGGGAAATAGGCTCCAATCACACGCACCCCTTTGATGGTGGCGGTGATCACGCGTGATTGTTCATCGTTGAAGTGGGGTAAATTTCGAACCACGTCGTTGATGTCATGGCGACTGATCAGTGCGACACCGTTGTAGGTTTTCTGCCCAAAGCAAGCGGTTTGGTATCCAGCGCTTGCAAAAACGTCATGGGGAAACTTGTCGTCCGTGAGCTTAAGTTCTTGCAATGCCAGAACGTCGACGTTGGCCTGAGCCAACCAATCCATGACTTGTGGCAGACGGACGTTGAGAGAGTTGACGTTCCAGGTGGCAATGCGCATGAATCAAGTGTTATAAAAATTAAACGCGCTCATAGGTCACAAAGTCATGAGGCAGTACCCCTTCAGGTACGCACTCACGATGGGTCTCTACCCAGTTGGAGTCGAGCTGTGGAGCGTACGCATCGCCTTCAAATTCACGATGAATGAAGGTGATGACAGCCCGCTTGGCCAGTGGTAGGGCCAACGCATAAATTTGAGCGCCCCCAATCACCCAGGCTTCTGGCGCTCCATGACATGCTGTTAAAGCGTCTTCCAAACGATTCACCACATGGGCCCCATTGGCTCGCCAATTCACATCTTGGGTGATCACGATGTTCAATCGACCGGGAAGCGGGCGAAATGCGACAGGCAGTGAGTCCCAAGTCTTTCGACCCATGATCACCGGTTGACCCAAAGTGGTTTTTTTGAAGTGAGCCAAATCTGATGGCAAGTGCCACGGCAATTGATTGTTGATGCCAATCACCCCATTGGCGGCTTGTGCATAAATCAGGTTTAACCGCGTCATATTTAAACTGCCACAGGCGCCTTGATGGCTGGATGGTGTTGGTAATCCAGTACTTCAAAGTCGTCAAACTCGTAATCAAAAATGCTGGCGGGTTTGCGCTTGATGTTGAGAGTGGGGTAGGCAAAAGGCTGGCGTGAGAGCTGAAGCTCAACTTGGTCGTGATGGTTGCTGTAAATATGACAGTCGCCACCAGTCCAAATAAAGTCACCCACGTCCATGTTGCACTGTTGAGCCATCATGTGGGTGAGCAAGGCGTAGCTGGCAATGTTAAAGGGAACGCCCAGAAAAATATCGGCGCTGCGTTGATAAAGCTGACACGACAATTTGGGGCGCTCGTTTGCGTTTTGCGCGGGAGCAACATAAAACTGAAAAAACGCATGACATGGCATCAGAGCCATTTGGTCAAGCTCGGAAACGTTCCAAGCACTCACGATGATGCGACGTGAGTCGGGTTGCTCTTGAAGCAATTTGATAGCCTGGGCAATTTGATCAATGTGTTCACCGTTGGATTTGGGCCATGAGCGCCACTGAACGCCATACACAGGGCCTAAATCGCCATCTTCGCGTGCCCACTCATCCCAAATAGTGACGCCTCGTTCTTGCAGCCAACGGGCATTGCCATCGCCACGCAAAAACCACAACAGTTCATAAATGATCGACTTCAGGTGAACCTTTTTGGTGGTGATGAGAGGAAAACCCTCACTCAGATCAAATCGCATCTGATAGCCGAAAACACTGCGGGTACCGGTTCCAGTTCTGTCGGTCTTTTGAACGCCATGGGTGTATACGTGGCGCATGAAATCTTCGTACTGTTGACGAGTAGGGCGTGTATTCATCATCATTCCATTGTATCTGGGCTAGACAAAATAACCCCTGGATTGAAGAGTCCATGCGGATCAAGGGCATGTTTGATCAGCCGCATCTGGTGCAAGGCTGAGGGGTCTTGATGTTGCCGTAAACGTTGTTGTTTGAGTCGACCTATGCCGTGTTCAGCTGAAATGCTACCGGAATGCTTTTCGACGCAAGCAAAAACCAATTCATGAACAGCATCTTCGTACTGATTCAAGAAGACGGCGGGGGCTACACCGATAGGAGCTTGGACATTGAAATGCAAGTTCCCGTCGCCCAAATGCCCAAAATTAACTGTTCTGACGTTGGGAATCAGCTTTTGCAAATCAGACTCTACCGATTGCACAAACGAACTCATTTGCGAGATCGGCAAAGAAATGTCGTGCTTGATATTGAGTCCTTCTGTGGCCTGAGCCAAAGGGATGGACTCACGAATATGCCAAAGCTGTTGGGTTTGCTGAAATGACTGTGCTTGAACCCCGTCTTGAATCAAATGACTGTCTAGACAAGATTGAATCAGTGCTTGCGTGTCAGCGCTCAAGTTCTCCAACGATTGGCTATCGGTCAATTCAAGCAGCACATGCCAGCCCGTATGTTGGGGCAAGGGTTGCTTCAAATCGGGAACATGTTGCTGAACCAGGGCAATGGCAAGTGGGTTCATCACCTCAAAGCCTGTGAGACGAGCGCCCATGTGCTCACGAGCCAGACGCAACAACTGGCACGCATCGTCAAAGTCTTCGACCCCAAGCCATGCAGCAACTTGTGCCTTGGGTTGAGGCCAAAGCTTGAGCACAGCCTTGGTGATGATGCCCAAAGTTCCCTCGCTGCCGATGAGCAAGTCGCGCATGTCAAAGCCGGTGTTGTCTTTTCGAAGGCCGCGCAATACATTCATCACAGAGCCATCAGGCATGACGGCTTCAATTCCTAAACAAAGTTGTCTGGCAGTTCCAAACTGCAAGACTTGGGTGCCGCCCGCATTGGTGGCCAAGTTGCCGCCTATGGTGCAGCTGCCCTCGGATGCCATGCTCAATGGAAACCAAAGTCCTTGATCACGTGCCGCCTGCTGAACGTGAGCCAAGACGCAACCAGATTCAGCCGTGAGAGTCATGTTATCGGCATCAATCGACAGAACACGGTTCATGCGTTGGGTGCTGACCACCAACTGTTGGCCCGTTGTGTTGGGCGTGGACCCAAGAACCAAACCTGTGTTACCTCCTTGAGGAACGATCGATACGCCACTGTCAATGCACAGTCGAACTATCGCTTGCAGCTGTGTAGTGGTGTTGGGGAAAACGACTGCCAACGCCTTGCCGTGCTCGCGTTTGCGCCAGTCTTGCTCATAGGGCTGCATGCGATCAGCGTGGCTTGGGTGAGTCCAAACCTGCTGAGGCGACAGAACCGAAATTAGGGCTGATAAAAAAGGGTTTTCGCTCATTCAGTGTGAATGGCGCCGGGAGAATTCGTGTTTGAAAGGGTTTTGCCAGCGCGCAATCGCATTCTGACATGGGCTGAACAAGTGGCAAACAAGATCACACTCAATGCGGTCTGCCACAGAGCCAACATCGATGAGGGTCCTAGGTCACTGTATGCCCGAACAGCTCCTTCTAGAAAATACATCCAGCACAGCAAACTCAGCCAGCGGTAGGTATACAGACGCATTTTCAGCACCCCACCGATCGCCAGGGTGAGGGGTAACACCTTGAAAGCCCACCACGATCCGCCTTCGCGCAAAGGAGCCCACCACATTTCCCATCCCAGCCCGAGCACAATCATCGACAACAAAGATGCCAGCGTGGCCCACCTGGTGGCAAAAATCCACATGGCGTTGCTTAAACGTTGTCCGGGGTGTTGTGAAGTTGGAAGGCTCATGTTCTGGCATCATAGGCATATGGTTGTCACGAAACTTACCCACGCTCAATCTTTGAACCGCTTTTTTCAAGAAGTCATCCAGCAACTACGGGATTTCCCGTGGAGGTTGACCCTGCGCACGCTCAAAGAACGCTTGCGAGAAGACAAATTGGGTCAAGCGGCTGGTAGCTTGGCTTTTTCTACGTTGATTGCCTTGGTCCCACTGTTTACGGTGATTTTGGCCATCGTGAGCTTCTTTCCCATGTTTGGCAACCTAGAAACGTTGGTGGATCGCTGGTTGGTTCAAAGTTTAGTTCCTGAAACCATTGCCAAGCCTGTACTCAAGTATTTGCGCCTGTTCAGCGCCAAAGCAGGTGGTCTGGGTTGGGCTGGGGCTTTGATCTTGTTGGCTTCTGCTATCAGCGTGATGATCACCATCGAACGCAAACTCAACGAAATATGGCGTGTCAGGCGACGTCGACCATGGGTGCAACGTTTATTGATGTTGTGGGCTGGTTTGACCTTGGGCCCCGTTTTATTGGTGGTGTCTATAGGCACCAGTACAGCTTTGTTTGGCGCAAAGTCGCAATGGGTTTGGATTGGGACTTCCATTCCGTTTTCTTCTGCTCTGGATGTGTTGGAATGGTTGTTGGTTATCGCTGGTCTGATGGGACTCTACAAATGGGTGCCATACACACAGGTACGTTGGAGTCATGCTTTTGTTTCTGCGTTGTTAGCAGCACTGGTCTTGCAAGCGGTCAAGCAGTTGTTGACGTGGTACATGTCACAGGTGCCCTCGGTATCGGTGCTGTACGGCACATTCTCAGTGCTTCCCGTGTTGTTTATCTGGACCTTCTTTGCTTGGTTGGTCGTCTTGTGGGGTGGGGTGGTGGCTGCATACCTGCCCAGCATGATGTCAGGCGTGCATCGGGTATCGCAAGGGGCAGGTTGGGATTTTCGGGTCGCGCTAGAAATTTTGCAGGCTTTGCAGGGTTGCCAGGTTGAGCCCGGCAGTGCTCGAGCCACGACACTTGAAGAGTTGAGTCACCAACTGCAGCTGGATCTATTGCAAATGGAGCCAGCATACGAGGCCTTGGTCGATATCGGTTGGGTGGCTGCTTTGGATGAAGAAGAGCAGAGGGTGGCTTTGCTCATCGATCCCACTCAACAGGTCATGGCCCCGTTGGTACAACGCTTGTTGATGGAGAGCGACCCGGCTGGAGTCACGTTTTGGGAGCACATGCCTTGGCAACATCTGCGCTTAGGTGATGTCCTCAAGCGCTCTTCGAATGGGCTATAGTGATGTCATCTCGACTTTCCCCTGAGGAGCCACGTCATGCAAGTCAGTGACATTCTACGTGTCAAAGGTCACGCGCTCTATACCACTCGCCCCGAGAGCAGTGTTTACGAGGCTGCCCGAATCATGGCAGATCAAGACATTGGCTCGTTGGTGGTGATGGAACATGGCGAGCTCGTGGGAATGTTGACCTTTCGCGAAATCATTGCCTTGTTGGTCAAGCAAGACGGTCAATTGCTTCAAACGCAGGTTCGAACCGCCATGGATGATCATCCCTTGACATGCACCATGGGAACACCTCTTGATGAAGTCAGGCGCATGATGCTCGAGCGTCATGCTCGGTATATGCCAGTCATGGACAAAGCCCAGTTAATGGGCGTCATCAGTTTCTACGACGTGGCCAAGACTGTTGTTGACGCTCAAAACTTTGAAAACCAAATGCTCAAGGCCTACATTCGAGACTGGCCTGAAGAAGACGATCCAAATAGCACCGAGGAAGTCCAGGATAAAGCATGAGTGGGAATACGTTTGGCCGCTTGTTCGCGGTGAGTAATTTTGGAGAATCACACGGACCTGCCATTGGTTGTGTCATCGATGGCTGTCCTCCCGGGCTAGAACTGTCGGTTGAAGACTTACAGCCTGACCTCAATCGACGCAAACCTGGAACCTCCCAATTCGTCACTCAGCGACAAGAAGACGATTTAGTTGAAATTTTGTCGGGTGTGTACCAAGGAAAAACCACTGGAACTCCCATTGCTTTGCTCATACGCAATACCGACCAACGCAGCAAAGATTATTCTGATGTCGCGTTGTCGTTTCGACCTGGGCATGCCGATTACACCTATTGGCACAAATACGGCATTCGTGATCCGCGCGGCGGTGGTAGGTCATCGGCTCGCATGACTGCGCCCATGGTGGCTGCCGGTGCGGTAGCCAAAAAATGGTTGCGTTTGCAACACGGAATTGAAATCAAAGGTT
>JBEDMU010000105.1:0-2662 GCA_041170945.1 Pseudomonadota bacterium | reverse complement strand
TTTTTTGGCCCCCACGCGACAAGCGCTGCTCGATGGCCACGGTGGGCTCCAAGCCAAATACGGCGTCGACATCTGGTCGGCCTGCGGGCTGAACAATCGATCTGGCGTAGGCGTTCAAGCTCTCAAGGTAACGGCGCTGGCCTTCGTTGAACAAAATATCAAAAGCCAACGTTGACTTGCCCGAGCCCGACACCCCAGCCACCACATTGAAACGGCCGCGCGGAATGTTGACACTGAGTGACTTGAGGTTGTGTTCGCGGGCGTGCACCACTTCGATATGAGGAGCGGCTTGAGCCGGAGTAGCAAACGCAGCAGCCGTCGGTTCTCGCACTTGATGCACCCCCACCCCCATGGCTGCGTCATAGGCTCGCAAGGCCTCGGCGGTGTGGGACCGAGCGTGTTCACGCAGCGCCTCTGGGGTGCAAGCGGCCACCAACTGCCCGCCCTCTTCGCCCCCTTCAGGGCCCAAGTCAATGACCCAATCCGAGGCGCGTATGACATCTAGGTTGTGCTCAATGACCAACACCGAATGACCTGCATCGAGCAGCTTGCGCATGGCCCGCATGAGCTTGGCAATGTCCTCAAAATGCAAGCCCGTGGTGGGCTCGTCGAACATGAACAACGTGCCCTTGCGCGCCAAGGGCTGGTGACTGGCTGAGCCTTCGTTCACGGCCTGCGCCAAAAATCCTGCCAACTTCAAGCGCTGCGCCTCACCTCCAGACAAGGTGGGAACAGGTTGCCCCAAGCGCACGTAATCCAAACCCACATCGACAATGGGCCGCAAACCACGCATGACCTCGCGATGCCCGGCAAACACCTCCATGGCTTGCGCCACGGTCAAGTCAAGCACATCGGCCACGTTGAGGGCCATACCCGTTTGCGGATGCTTGAAAGCATCTAGTCGCACCTCAAGGACTTCGGGACGGTAGCGCTGACCGTTGCAATCGGGGCAGCGTAAATACACGTCAGACAAAAACTGCATTTCCACATGTTCAAAACCCGATCCCGAACACAACGGACAACGGCCATCGCCACTGTTGAAGCTGAATTTGCTGGCGGTATAGCCGCGCTGTGCACTCAACGGTTGGCTGGCAAACAACTGGCGAATGGGGTCCCATGCACCCACATAACTCACAGGATTGGAACGCGCGGTTTTGCCAATGGGAGACTGATCAACAAAAGCGGCTCCCTGCAACCACTCAGTGCCCAGCAACTCGTCATGAGCACCCGGTGTGGGTGCACTTTGACCAAAATGTCTCATCAACGCTGGCGCCAACACATCTTGAATCAGAGTCGATTTGCCAGACCCGGATACACCGGTGACACACACCAAGCGTTGCAACGGAAATTCAACCTCTAGATTGCGCAAGTTGTGTTCACGGGCCCCACGCAGCAATAGCTTGGGTGTCTGCCCGGTGACCATGCGCTTCAACCCCATGCCCACTTGCTTGCGGTTGCCCAAATAGGCGCCCGTGAGGGTGTCAGCATGTCGAATAGCTTGTGGGGTTCCATCAAACACCATGCGACCCCCAGCTGCCCCTGGACCTGGCCCCATGTCGATGATGCGATCTGCGGCCCACATGACCGCAGGGTCGTGCTCAACCACCACCAAGGTGTTGCCCACGTCACGCAAGCGACGCATGGCCTCGGTGATGCGCCCCATATCGCGCGGATGCAAGCCAATACTGGGCTCGTCTAACACAAACAAGGTATTGACCAGTGACGATCCCAACGCCGTGGTCAGGTTGATGCGCTGTACCTCGCCGCCTGACAGCGTGCGACTCTGACGATCGAGGGTGAGATACCCCAAGCCAACATGACACAAATAATGCAAACGTGCCAACATTTCGTCGAGCACCAACCGCTGCGCCTTAGACTGGGCATCCTCGCCCGTGTCTGCATGGTCACGCAAATCTTGCATCAACAACTGCAATTTCGACAAAGGCACGTGCATCAAATCGTGCAAGTTCAGCCCAGGCACTTCACGCAGCTGTTTTTCTGTCCAAGCAACTCCTTGCGGCTTGCGCCGCAACGCAGGATCAAGCACCCTGCAGGCTTGCTCCCATGTGCCCACACGCCACAACAGCGAGTCAGGCTTTAATCGAGCGCCCTCGCAGGTGGGGCATTCGGTGTAACTGCGGTACTTAGACAGCAGCACCCGAATGTGCATCTTGTAGGCCTTGCTTTCAAGATACTCAAAAAACCGACCGATGCCATACCACTCACGGTTCCAATGGCCTTTCCATTGCGAGGATCCTTCAAACACCCAAGCTTTGTGTTCATCTGACAAATTTTTCCATGGGGTGTCGCGCGGAATGCCTTCGCGTTCGGCGTGCCGCATGAGGTCGTCTTGACACTCCTTCCAAGCCGGCGTTTGAAACACCTTGACCGCTCCAGAGCGCAACGTCAGCCGTTCGTCGGGCACCACCAAGGTGGGATCGACACCAATCACACGACCAAAACCTCGGCAGGTTTCACACGCCCCCAGCGGCGAGTTGAAAGAAAACATCGAGGGTGTGGGATCGCTGTATCGGGTTTCTCCATCTGCGCCATGCAAGTGCTCAGAATAGGTCCACACTTGTTCGGGTCCAGTCTCGGGCTGGGCATACACCCGAACCCGCCCTTGTCCATGACGCATGGCCACCTCTACGGCCTCTATCCA
>JBEDMU010000104.1:0-2832 GCA_041170945.1 Pseudomonadota bacterium | reverse complement strand
GGCAGTTTTGTCCAGTGGGTATATAGGTCAGCAGTTCCGTATCCCAGTGCCTGACTGCGTTGAAGTGACCAGGGGGAATCAGTGTGGTGACATTTTTGAATGCCGCTTGAATGGCTGCATTGCCACCACAATGATCGCTGTGCAAGTGTGTATTGACGAGTGTGCAGAGCGAACGCCCGTGCAAAACCTGCCGCAACAATTGCAGTGTCATGTTGGCATGTGTGCAGTAGCCGCTATCAACGAGCACTGTTTGGTCTTTGTGCTCAAGAAAAACATGGTTGGCTGAAAGCCAATCACGCTGAAGAACTGTGATGCCTTGAGGCAAGGAGCCAATAGAAGATCGCACAAAAACCTTTGATGACAGATCTCAAAATGTAATTCGCACGCGGGCTTATAGATAATATTGGAGAATAAGGGTATTCCCTATGATGATCAAGCCATTTATTCAGAGGCTCAAAGCCTTGTTCTCCGTTGACGAGCCCGCCGGTGCTGTGTCGTCACGTCGCTTGGCTTGGGTGCCGATTCGTGAGTTGGCACCGAGACACCGAGCAAGAATAGAAAAGCATTTGTTGGCCCTGTCGGCGAATGATCGATATTTGCGCTTTGGCTTTGCGGCCAGTGATGAGCAGATACAGCGTTATGTCAGCAATTTGAATTTTGAGCGCGACGAAATTCTGGGCATCTTCAATCGGCGTCTTGAGCTTGTGGCCATGGCTCATCTGGCCTATTCCATCGATCCCCAATGGCGGAGTTGTGGAGAGTTTGGTGTCTCGGTTGCCGCACCTCAACGAGGTAAAGGCCTGGGGCATCATTTGTTTGCTCGCGCGGTTCGACACGCACAAAACGAGGGGGTGAGGATGATGTTCATTCATGCCCTGAGCGAAAACGCAGCCATGCTGAAAATCGCCCGGAATGCCGGTGCGAGAGTGGAGCGCGACGGATCAGAAAGTGAGGCTTACCTGACCTTGCCACCCGCGACCATGGACAGTCGATGGCATGAGGTTGTCGATGAACACATGGCAGAACTGGATTACCAACTCAAGCTACAAGCGAGCCAATTTCGTAAATGGCTGGGTATGCGAAGCAAGCAAGGATCATCCAGCCAAGACCCATGAAATGATGGGCAGTACGAACTGTCATGAATCAGGAACAGAAATCCGCTATGCTTTAGCGGTTATTAATACGGCAAACATGCCCAGATCACAGTGTCAGACCCTTATCCTGCACGCCCATCCGACAAGGAAGACAAGCGCGGCCTGCTCCAAAAAATCGCAGAATTCCTTCACCCCAGCCCGGACACCAAAGACGAGCTGATTGACTCACTGGTTCAGGCCCAAGATAACGACGTCATCAACGAAGAGAGCCGTCGGATGCTTGAGGGCGTCATTCGTATGGCAGACATGACGGCGGGTGATGTCATGGTCGCTGCCGCCAAAATGGACTTGCTGCCTATCGATGCGCCATCGGGCAGCTTGCTCCATCAGATCATAGAAACTGGACATTCCCGTTTCCCTGTTTATGAAGGTGAGCGCGAAAACATCCTGGGTATCTTGCTGGCCAAGGACATGCTCAAGTTGCAACGTGCGCCAGAGCTCAATATCAGGGCCTTGTTACGCCCCGTCGTGTTTGTCCCTGAAAGCAAGAAGCTCAATGATTTGCTGCGTCAATTCCGTGACAACCGCCAGCACATGGCCATGGTCATCGATGAATTCGGTCGGGTTGCCGGCCTGATCACGATTGAAGACGTTCTGGAGCAAATTGTGGGCGATATCGAGGACGAGTTCGATACGCAGGAAGACCAGGGCGATATCTTCGCGTTGGCCGATCAAACCTTTCGTGTCAGTGGTGACACATCCCCTGAACGGGTTGAGGAGGTGCTGGGGGTCAATGTACTCAGTGCACTTGGAGACGAAGGTGCGCCCGGCTTCGACACCATTGGTGGGCTGATTGCGCATGAAATGGGACATGTGCCCAGACGTGGTGAAAAGTTTACTTTGGCAGGACTGGACTTTGTGGTTCAGCACACCCGCGCGGGAGCGGTACGCTGGTTCAAGGTGTCTCCCGCTCGCCATGAAGTTGGCTGATTTGCAAAGTCGGCAGTGGCTACGCCCTGCGTGGTTGATACTGCTGGGCTATCTGCAAGCACTGGCGCTGGCCTGGCCGGGCAATGGCCAAGCTTCTGGCTTGCTGCAGTGCGCTGTGGCTGCTTTATGGTTGCAGGGGTTGTGGGCGCGCAAAAATGACTGGCGTGCCGTGGCCCACACAACATTCTGGTTTGTCTGTGCCTGGCTGCTGGGCAGCTTCTGGTGGTTGCACATTTCCATGCACCATTACGGTGGCTTGCCCTCTGCGTTGTCAATGCTGACGTTGGTGCTCTTGGCCTCTGCCCTGTCCCTGTATTACGTGGGCATGATGGTGATTTGGGCAGCCTTGCTTTCAAAGCGAAACCTGAAAAGTCCTTGGTGGGGAGCGCTTTCGTTGGCTGCAGCCTGGACGTTGGCAGAGCTCATGCGTGGGCAGTGGTTGACCGGATTTCCTTGGGGGGCCGTTGGCTATGCCCACGTCGATAGCTGGCTGGCCGATTGGGCACCTTGGCTCGGGGTGTACGGGGTTGGCGCTGTGGCATGGCTGCTCGTGGCTTTATGGGTACAGCGGCGGGAAAGCAAAGGCATTTGGTGGCGTATCGCTGTGGTGATGCTCGTCACGGTCGAGCTGGGTCAACTCAATGGGCGATGGACCCAATCCACGGGACGCCAGACGGTGACCCTTTTGCAGGGCAACATTGAACAGGATCAGAAGTTTCAGGCCCAGGGCGGAGTGATCGATGCTTTG
>JBEDMU010000103.1:0-3843 GCA_041170945.1 Pseudomonadota bacterium | reverse complement strand
AGATGCACGTCGCCACAATAATCGTCTGGCAGCAGCGCTGGGCTGTGCAAGTTGATGTCAGTGGCAGCTGCCATCGGCGCCATTAAATCAGGTTCTCGACCTGCCTTCAAAGCGGCCACGGCTGTTGAAAGCATCTCGTTGTAAAGCTGGAACCCCACTTCCATCATGTTGCCGCTTTGGTTGTCACCCAGTACTTCACCGGCGCCGCGAATTTCCAAATCGTGCATGGCCAAATAAAAGCCAGAACCCAACTCTTCCATTTGCTGAATGGCTTCTAAGCGTTGTGCTGCCTGTTTGGTCAGGCCTTCTACATCTGGCACCATCAAGTAGGCATAGGCTTGGTGATGGCTGCGACCCACACGACCACGCAGTTGATGCAACTGCGCCAAACCAAATTTGTCAGCCCTCGACATGAGGATGGTGTTGGCTGTTGGCACATCAATACCGGTTTCGATGATGGTGGAACACAGCAGCAGGTTGGTGCGCTGGGCATGGAAATCTCGCATTACCGATTCCAGTTGTCGCTCAGGCATTTGTCCGTGTGCCACTGCAATTCGGGCCTCAGGCAACATCGCCTCTAGTGCCTGACGTCGGTTTTCAATGGTTTCGACATCGTTATGCAAAAAGTAAACTTGACCTCCGCGCTTGAATTCGCGCAAAACGGCTTCGCGAATCACGCCTTGGCCTTCGTTGCGGACAAAGGTCTTGATCGACAAACGACGTTGGGGTGCGGTGGCAATGACCGACAACTCTCGCAGACCTTCCAAGGCCATGCCCAATGTTCGGGGAATGGGAGTAGCCGTCAATGTCAGCACATCGACTTCTGAGCGCAGGGCTTTGAGCGACTCTTTGTGACGAACGCCAAAACGATGTTCTTCGTCAATGATCAGTAGACCCAATCTTTTGTATTGAATAGTGCTGCTCAGCAGTTTGTGCGTGCCCACCACAATGTCAATGTTGCCTTCAGCCAGACCAGTCACAGCCGCATTGATTTCTTTGGTTGTTCGGAACCGACTCATTTCAGCAATACGCACTGGCCAACGGGCAAATCGGTCAACCAGGGTTTGGTAGTGCTGCTCGGCCAGCAAGGTCGTGGGTGCCAAGAAGGCCACTTGCTTGCCGTCCATCACGGCCAAGAACGCCGCTCGCAAAGCCACTTCGGTTTTGCCAAAGCCCACGTCTCCACAGACCAAACGATCCATTGGTTTTGGGGAAATCATGTCTTGAACCACCGCATGAATTGCAGCCTGTTGATCGGCAGTTTCCTCAAAGCCAAAATCAGCCACAAATTTTTCATACTCGTGCGGGTCAAAACGAAATGCATGACCTTGACGCATCTGACGGCGAGCATAAATATTCAGCAGTTCTGCAGCGGTATCTCGTACTTGTTCAGCCGCTTTACGTTTGGCTTTTTCCCACTGGTTGCTTCCCAATCGATGCAGGGGTGCCTCATCTGCAGAGACCCCTGTGTAGCGACTGATCAAATGAAGTTGGCTCACAGGGACATACAAGGTCGCCTCTTGGGCGTACTCCAGATGTAAAAACTCTTGGCCTTTAGGATCGTTGCTGGAGGCCATTGCAGCACCCATGTCCATATGAACCAGTCCACGGTAACGTCCGATGCCGTGTTGAGCATGAACCACGGGATCGCCCACATTGAGTTCGCTCAGGTCTTTGATCAGGGCGTCAACGTCGCTGGCTTTTTCTTGCCGCTTTTTGCGACGAGTTGCAGGAGTTGAGGCAAATAGCTCTGTCTCGGTCACAAACGCTAGCGTTGGATCACTTTTCCAGGCAAAGCCTTGGGCCATGCGAGCCACCGCAATACCCAACGATGCACTTGAGGCTTGGGCCTCATGAAATGAAGTGATGACAGGAAGCTCTACCCCATGCGATCGCATGAAGTCTTGCAAGCTGGCTAAACGTCCTTCGCTCTCTGCAAGAAGCAACGTTTTAGAACCACCATTTTTTTGTTGTTGCAAAAAATCTTTGAAGCGCTGCAAGGGCTCATCAGCGGTGCGATCAGTGGTGAGGTTGGGCAGGCCTTCAAACGAGCTTGAGTCTTGGTTTTTTCCACGCAAAGACCACTGTGCCAACTCTTTGGCAGCAACAAAAAACTCTTCGGAAGACAAAAACAGCTGTTGCGGGGGTAGGGCGGGCCGCTCTGGATCACCCTGCATCAGTCGATAACGGTCTAGTGTTTCCTGGGTATAAGTTTGAATGGCTTGGTCAACTTCACCATGCAGAATCAGCTGAGCGTCGGCTCCAATGTATTGCAGCAAATTCGACGTTTCTTCGAAGAACAATGGCAGGTAGTACTCGATGCCTGCAGTTGCAATGCCATTGCCTACGTCTTTGTAGATGCGCGAACGGGTGGGATCGCCGTCAACATGCTCACGCCAGCGTGTTCGAAATGCTTGGCGTGAAGCTTCGTCCATTGGAAACTCCCGCCCTGGAAGTAGCCGGATTTGTTTGACTGGATACATGCTGCGCTGTGTATCGGGGTCAAATGTCCGAATGGAATCAATTTCTTTGTCAAAAAGGTCAAGCCGATACGGGACAACTGATCCCATTGGATAGAGGTCAATGATCCCACCTCTGACAGCGTATTCACCAGGCCCAATCACCTGGCTCACATGCTGGTAGCCAGCCAAAGTCAATTGCTCGCGCAATCCTTCCTCATCCAAGGATTGGCCCTGTTCAAACATAAAAGTGTGTGCAGCCAAAAAAGAGGCTGGGGGCAAACGTGTCAGGGCTGTAGATGCAGCAACTACCACCACGTCAATAGGTTCGGTTGCGTGGTGCGAAGCCAATCGCCAAAGAGTGGCCAAGCGCTCACTGATCAGATCTTGGTGGGGTGAGAACTGGTCATAGGGCAGGGTTTCCCAGTCGGGGAACAACGCGCATTTCAGGTCAGGAGCCCAAAACGCCATTTCATCGGCCAAACGCTGTGCATCTTGTGCATTGGCGCAAACAATCAAACTGCGCTGACCTTTTTTCACGGCCTCGCCGCATGCAAAACTCAAGGTCAAGCTATCCGCGCCAGATATGGGCAGAGCAGAGGTAAATTTTTTGCCGGGAGAAAGTGAGGGTAGATTCATGAGAGCATTCAATTTTAACGGCGCATACAATCTTTATTCATGAGCATCCCATCCTTTCACGTTGTGATTCCATGCGCTGGTTCAGGTTCTAGGTCTGGATCATCAGACGTGCCCAAGCAATATCGACCTGTACTGGGTCGCCCCATGGTGCTTCATACATTGGATGCATTTGTTTCAGTTGATCACATCGAACGAATGGTTTTGGTGGTCAGTCCAGATGACACATTTGATCTGGCGTTGCCTGCTCAGGTTGAGCGATTGGCATCGGGTGGTGCCACGCGTGCACAAAGTGTGTTGGCAGGCTTGTTCCATTTGCGTGAAACAGGCGCAGATCAGAATGATTGGGTGCTGGTTCACGATGCAGCGCGATGTCTCATTTCACCAGAGCTGATTGTTCGCTTGATCAACGAGTGCCACGACGATGATGTGGGGGGACTCTTGGCCATCCCATTGGCCGATACCCTGAAAGAGGGTTTTGCCAACCACCGAGTTCGCTCTACTCTGAGCAGAGAAGCCAAATGGCTGGCGCAAACTCCGCAAATGTTTCGGTTGCAAACCCTCATTCAAGCCCTCGAGCAGGCCGGATCAGCAGTCACTGATGAGTCGAGTGCCATGGAGGCACTGGGACACGCACCAAAATTGGTTCTGGGGTCAGCCGAAAACCTCAAAGTCACCTATCCCTCAGACTGGACGGTGGCCGAGGCTTTGCTGTCTGCCCGAATGGGTGATTCAAATTGAAAGCCAT
>JBEDMU010000102.1:0-2969 GCA_041170945.1 Pseudomonadota bacterium | reverse complement strand
GCCAAATCGCCCGCTTGGTGCAACCACGTTGCCCTCTGGGTGTCGCGAAACCGATCGTTCCACTCCAGCCAATTGTCTCCAAATTGACCCAATTGGTAGCCATTTACACCCAAATCCCATGGTTCGGCAATCATCACGCACGGTGACAACACGGGGTCTTGGGCCATGCGCCGCAACAAAGGAGCACTTGAGGGCTGGGGGCCATGAGAAGCCTGCTCGCCGTGGCGGGCCAACACAGGAGCCAAATCAAACCGAAAACCGTCAACCCCATATTGCTGCACCCAGTGTCGAAGGCTGTCGATAACCAGGTCTTGCACAAGGGGATGGTCGGTGTTGAGCACGTTGCCGCATCCAGCCCAGTTTTCGTAACGGCTGGGGTCGTTGGGCAGCAATCGGTAGTAAGTGGCGTTGCCCATGCCCCGCAGCGACAACGTGGGGCCGTGCTCGTCTGACTCAGCCGAATGGTTGAACACCACATCAAGCACCACTTCAAAACCAGCGTCGTGCAAACCCCGAATCATGCGCTGACACTCTTCCACCGCTCGGTTGGGCGCTGTGGCGTATCTGGACTCGGGAGCCATCCAGGCAATGGGGTTGTAGCCCCAATGATTCGACAGCCCCATGGCTTGCAAGCGCGCTTCATCAGCCCGAAACATGAGTGGCATCAAGCTGATCGTGGTCACCCCCAATTCTTGAAGGTGGTGAATGACCGCCGGGTGCAGCATGCCCAAATAGGTACCTTGCTCATGGGCAGGTACCGCCGGATGCAACCGGGTGAACGAACGCACATGCAACTCGTAAATGATGCGCCGATGAGCCGGCACACGCACGTGCTGAAGAGGCAAATGCTCGCCTGATGCCGCATCGGTGGGCAAAACAGACGGTTGAATCACGCGTCCCTTGAGGGCGGTGGCGGCGTTGTCGCGAGAGTCTTGCACATGAGGCTGACCGGGCACGTGTCCCACATGAATGTCTGTCCCATCGTAACGCCCCACCACCTCGCGGGCGTATGGATCTAGCAGCAACTTGTGGGGGTTGAAGCGCTGGCCTTGAGCTGGATTCCATGGGCCATGAACGCGCCAGCCGTAACACATGCCCGCGGTCACACCAGGTGCCCATGCGCGCCAAATGCCAGTCACTTGCCCAGTGTCTGCATGACATGAATCTGATGAAATCCGAAAGGCTGGCCATGTGCCGACCAACGAGGTGCCCGTTTCGTCGTAAACGCACACTAGGGCAGCCGTGGCTTCGGGGGCTGCCAGTGCAAACCACACCCCATCTTGCATCAGGGTGGCGCCCAGTGGCAGCGCAAAAGAAACTGCAACAGGGGCTGGAACACTCATGACCACACTTGTTTTAAGAAGCACTTGCCAATGCAGGCGCATGCTGCAGCACCAGCATCACGCAAGACAAGGGAGGCAGTTGCAAGCGCAGCGACTGCGCCTGACCGTGCATGGCATGTGCCTCGGAAGACGCCACCCTGCCCTCGGCCACCGCCAGGCCGCTGCCGCCATACACCTCGTCGTCGGTGTTGATGAGCTCGCGCCAATCTCCGGCTTGTGGCACACCCAGTCGGTAGTCGTGCCGCACCACAGGCGTGAAGTTGCACACCACCAACACGCGGTTACCACTGGAATCGATGCGGGTCCACGCCAGCACCGATTGCGATGCGTCTTGGTGTGAGATCCACTCAAAGCCTTGGGCTTGGTGATCACATTGGTGCAAAGGCGCATGCGCGCCATACACACGATTCAAATCGCGCACCAAGCGCTGCAAACCCAAGTGGGCGGGCTCTTGCAGCTCATGCCACTCCAGTTGCGTATCGGCATTCCACTCGTTCCACTGCCCCCACTCGCTGCCCATGAACAACAGCTTTTTTCCGGGATAGCCCCACATCGACGCAAACAGGGCACGCAAGCTGGCAGCGCGTTGCCAATCGTCACCTGGCATGCGGCGCAACAATGAACCTTTGCCATGCACCACTTCATCATGCGACAAGGGCAACACAAAGTTTTCGCTGAAGGCATACATCAGGCCGAACGTGAGATCGTTTTGGTGATGCATGCGGTGAATGGGATCACGGGCGTGGTAGCGCAAGGTGTCGTTCATCCACCCCATGTTCCATTTGTAGTGAAAACCCAATCCCCCCGATTGAAAATCGGGCGCAGGAGGCAAGGTCACACCCGGAAACGAAGTGGACTCTTCGGCGATCATCAGGGTACCTGGCCGCTCTACCCCAATGGTGTGGTTGAGTCGACGCAGAAATTCGATGGCCTCTAAGTTTTCACGACCGCCATGTTTGTTGGGTACCCACTGGTCGTGCGCCCGGCTGTAGTCGCGATACAGCATCGAAGCCACTGCATCGACACGCAGCCCATCAATACCAAAACGCTCCAGCCAATACAAGGCGTTGCCAATGAGGTAGTTGCGCACCTCAAGCCGACCGTAGTTGTAAATCAGCGTGTTCCAGTCTTGGTGAAATCCTTCACGCGGATCGGCGTATTCATACAGATGCGTGCCGTCAAAGCGCGCCAAACCATGGCTGTCGGTTGGAAAGTGTGCAGGCACCCAATCCAAAATCACACCCAAACCTGCCTCGTGTGCAGCGTCGATGAACGCCTGAAAATCTTGGGCGTTGCCAAAGCGTGATGTGGGCGCGTACAGGCCCACAGGCTGATAGCCCCACGAACCATCGTAGGGGTACTCCGACACCGGCAATAACTCAATGTGGGTAAAGCCCATGTCGCGCGCATATGGCACCAGCGTTTGTGCCAACTCGAGGTAAGTGAGCCAACGCCAGCCCTCGTGCTTGCGCCACGAGCCCAAGTGCACTTCGTAAATGCTGATGGGCTGACCAAAAGCATTGGCCGCTTGGCGCTTGGGCAACACAGGGCGCTTGGCTGGCAAACCTGCCACCACGCTGGCGGTGTCGGGGCGCAGCTGAGCAGCAAAGGCGTAGGGGTCGCTTT
>JBEDMU010000101.1:0-4755 GCA_041170945.1 Pseudomonadota bacterium | reverse complement strand
ATCACTTCGCCCGGTTTCCATTCGCCTGCCTGCAGGCTTTGCAGAATAAGCGACTTGATTTGTTGGTACAGCGGGCTAAACGAAGGCTGAGCGCCCCGCACCTCGGTAGGGCTGGGTTGTGAAACCAATTCGTTTTCAGTGTTCATGGGCGATATCATATCTTATATAAGACATAAGACAAGTTGACTTCAGCGTCGCGTCAGGGTAAACTCGTAGACTGCTTTCGACCTTTTTTTCAATTACCTTTTCGGAGTTCTCACATGAGCAAGAAGCCTGTTCGCGTGGCCGTTACCGGCGCCGCTGGCCAAATCGGTTACGCCCTGTTGTTCCGCATCGCCTCTGGCGAAATGTTGGGCAAAGACCAACCCGTCATTCTTCAATTGCTCGAGATCCCCGACGAGAAGGCTCAAAAAGCGCTCAAGGGCGTGATGATGGAATTGCAAGATTGCGCGTTCCCTTTGTTGGCAGGCATGGAAGCCCACGCCGACCCCATGACCGCATTCAAAGACACCGACTACGCTTTGCTGGTGGGTGCACGTCCTCGTGGTCCTGGCATGGAGCGTGCCGATTTGTTGGCCGCCAATGCCCAAATTTTTACGGCGCAAGGCAAGGCACTCAACGCCGTGGCTTCTCGTGACGTCAAGGTGTTGGTGGTGGGCAACCCCGCCAATACCAACGCGTACATCGCCATGAAGTCGGCGCCCGACCTCAAGCCTGGCAACTTCACGGCCATGCTGCGCCTTGACCACAACCGCGCTGCTTCGCAAATTGCCGCCAAAACTGGCAAGGCAGTGGCCGACATTCAAAAATTGGCTGTCTGGGGCAACCATTCGCCCACCATGTACGCCGACTACCGCTTTGCCACCATCAATGGCGAATCGGTCAAGGCCATGATCAATGATCAAGTCTGGAACGAAACCGTGTTCCTGCCTACCGTGGGCAAACGCGGCGCCGCCATCATCGAAGCCCGTGGCTTGTCGTCTGCTGCTTCTGCAGCCAACGCCGCCATCGATCACATGCGTGACTGGGCTTTGGGTACCAACGGTCAGTGGGTCACCATGGGCATTCCCTCGCAAGGCTGGTATGGCATCCCCAAGGATGTCATGTTTGGATTCCCAGTTACTTGCGAAAACGGTCAGTACAAAGTGGTGGAAGGCCTCGAAATCGATGCATTCAGCCAATCTTGCATCGACAAGACCCTGAAAGAATTGCTCGACGAGCAAGCTGGCGTGGCACACCTGCTCTGATTGAGCATTGCTTGTGGTGACGACATCCCTGCCGTCTAGCGCTCAACACCCCAACAGCGTCCTCACGGGCGCTCAGGGTGGGGTGCTCACGTTGCCAGTGTGCGATCACTACAGCGGTGTCGAGGCCCGCATGCGCAAAAGCCTCGAACTGCAAGCCCGTTGGTTCAACGACCACGGGCTTTGCCCTTTTGATGTCACCCTCGATGCCGAAGATGGTGCCCCCACTGGAAGTGAAGCCGAGCATATGGAGCTCATCGTGCGCTTGCTTCGAGAAGTGGCTTCACCCTCTGTTCGAGTGGGTGCTCGGGTGCACGATGTGTTGCACCCTTGTTTTCAAGACGATGTCAAACGGTTGGTTGGCGCAGCAGCCGATCGCCTGGCATTTCTGATGGTGCCCAAGGTCGATACGCCCGAACAGCTTCAAACGGCCATTCAAGCCCTTGATGAGGCGGGCGGCGCCCAAGTTCCATTGCACATTCTGGTTGAATCGCCGCTGGCCATTTTGCATGTGGCTGAGTTGGCAGCGCACGCGCGAGTGCAGTCCATCAGCTTTGGTTTGATGGACTTTATTTCTTCATACGGTGGTGCCATTCCCGAGACTGCCATGACGGTAGACGGGCAATTTCAACACCCCATCGTGGTGCGGGCCAAATTGGCCATTGCCGAGGCTTGTCATGCGTACGGCAAAGTGCCAGCGCATGGCGTGGTCACCGAATTTCGCGATACCGATGCCTTGTTTAAGGCCGCCAATCGTGCGGGTCGTGAGTTGGGCTTCACGCGCATGTGGAGCATTCACCCTGATCAAATCCCGGTTATTGTTCGCGCGCTCACGCCCGATGCACAACTGATCGAACATGCTGCTCAGGTGCTGTTGTTGGCTGCAGCCGCACAATGGGCCCCCATCGAATTTCAACATCGCCTGCACGACCGTGCAAGCTATCGCTATTACTGGCAGGTCCTCCAACGGGCCCATCAAACGGGTGCATCAGTTCCTGCCGCTGTTCAACCCTGGTTTTTCTAACGGAGATGTCCATGTCTGATTTTTTTCAAACTTATGAAGCCCACGTTGCAGAGCGTGCCGCATTGGGCATTCCCCCGCTGCCTCTTGACGCCAAGCAGGTCGAAGCAGTCATTGAACTGATCAAAAATCCTCCTGCAGGCCGTGAGCAGCAACTCATGGAATTGCTGACCCATCGCGTGCCTCCTGGCGTGGACGATGCAGCCAAAGTGAAGGCCTCTTTCTTGGCTGCAGTGGCTCACGGAGACATCAAGGTTGGCCTGATTTCCAAATCAACTGCGACCGAATTGTTGGGAACCATGGTGGGTGGTTACAACGTCAAACCCCTCATCGATTTGCTGGACGACGCCGATGTGGCTGGCGTTGCTGCAGAAGGTTTGAAGAAAACCCTGCTCATGTTCGATGCCTTCCACGATGTGGCCGAAAAAGCCAAAGCAGGCAATGCCAAGGCCAAAGAAGTGATGCAATCGTGGGCCGATGGTGAATGGTTTACCACCCGTCCCGAAGTGCCCAAGAGCATCACCGTGACCGTGTTCAAAGTGCCCGGCGAAACCAACACCGACGATTTGTCGCCTGCTCCCGATGCATGGAGCCGTCCCGACATTCCCATGCACTATTTGGCCATGCTCAAAAACACCCGTCCCGACGCGGCTTTCAAGCCCGAAGAAGACGGCAAGCGTGGCCCCATGCAGTTCATCGACGACCTCAAGAAGAAAGGTCACCTCGTGGCTTACGTGGGCGACGTGGTGGGCACCGGTTCTTCGCGCAAATCTGCAACCAACAGCGTCATTTGGGCTACAGGTCAAGACATTCCGTTTGTGCCCAATAAGCGTTTTGGTGGCGTGACCTTGGGCGGCAAAATTGCCCCCATCTTCTTCAACACTCAAGAAGATTCAGGCTCATTGCCCATCGAAGTAGACGTGAATGGCCTTGAAATGGGCGACGTCATTGAAGTGTTGCCCTACGACGGAAAAATCACCAAGGGTGGTCAAACCGTTGCCGAGTTCTCACTCAAGAGCGACGTGTTGCTTGACGAAGTACGTGCAGGTGGTCGTATCAACCTGATCATTGGTCGTAGCCTCACAGGCAAAGCCCGTGAGTTTTTGGGTTTGCCTGCATCCACTTTGTTCCGCTTGCCCAAAGCGCCCGTGGACACTGGCAAGGGCTTTACCTTGGCGCAAAAAATGGTGGGTCGTGCATGCGGCATGCCCGAAGGTCAGGGCATTCGCCCGGGTACCTACTGTGAACCCAAGATGACCACCGTGGGTTCGCAAGACACCACGGGTCCCATGACCCGTGACGAATTGAAAGACTTGGCCTGCTTGGGCTTCTCGGCTGACTTGGTGATGCAGTCCTTCTGTCACACCGCGGCTTATCCCAAAGCGGTTGACGTGAAAATGCACCGCGAACTGCCCAACTTCATCAGCAGCCGTGGTGGCGTGGCCTTGCGTCCTGGTGACGGTGTGATTCACTCGTGGCTCAACCGTTTGCTGTTGCCCGATACCGTGGGCACTGGTGGCGATTCGCACACGCGTTTCCCCATTGGTATTTCGTTCCCTGCCGGATCTGGCTTGGTGGCTTTTGGCGCCGCCACTGGCGTGATGCCTTTGGATATGCCCGAATCGGTGTTGGTGCGCTTCAAAGGTCAAATGCAACCTGGCGTCACATTGCGCGACTTGGTGCACGCTATTCCGCTGTACGCCATCAAGGCTGGTTTGCTGACGGTCGAGAAAAAAGGCAAGAAAAACATTTTCTCTGGCCGCATTCTCGAAATCGAAGGCCTGCCCGAGTTGAAAGTGGAGCAGGCGTTTGAGTTGTCTGATGCCTCTGCCGAACGCTCGGCTGCTGGCTGTACGATCAAGCTCAACAAAGAGCCCGTCGCCGAATACCTGCGTTCAAACATTGTGCTCATGAAGAACATGATCGCCGATGGTTACGAAGATGCTCGCACCCTGCGTCGGCGTATCGAAGCGGTCGAAGCTTGGTTGGCCAAGCCCCAGTTGCTCGAGGCCGATCAAGATGCCGAATACGCTGCCGTCATCGACATCGACTTGGCCGACATCAAAGAGCCCATCGTGTGCTGCCCCAATGACCCCGATGATGCCAAGTTCATGTCTGAAGTGTCTGGTACGCCCATCGATGAAGCCTTTATTGGTTCTTGCATGACCAACATTGGTCACTTCCGTGCTGCCGCCAAGGTGTTGGGTGGTGCGCGTGACATTCCGGTCAAGTTGTGGGTGGCTCCTCCCACCAAAATGGACCAAAACGAGCTCATCAAAGAAGGTCACTACGCCACGTTTGGCAGCGCCGGTGCTCGTACCGAAATGCCCGGATGTTCGCTGTGCATGGGCAACCAAGCCCAGGTTCGTGAGGGAGCCACGGTCATGTCCACTTCCACCCGCAACTTCCCCAACCGTTTGGGCAAGAACACCAACGTGTTCCTGGGTTCGGCCGAATTGGCAGCTGTGTGTTCCAAGCTGGGTCGCATTC
>JBEDMU010000100.1:0-3936 GCA_041170945.1 Pseudomonadota bacterium | reverse complement strand
CCATCGTCGCGAAAGGCCATGCACAACCACCACATGAAAGTCTTGCGCTTGATTGTTTTGCTTTTTTTGGGCAATTCATGCACTCGGTTTTGTGCCAAGGCCACACACGACGAACTCAACGGACAGTCACCGCACAAGGGTTGTCGCACTCGACACACTGTTGCACCCAGGTCCATCAGGCCCTGCGTCAAGGCCGGCATGTCTTTTGCATTTGGCAAGTCGCGAGACAATGTTTGCGCCTGTTGCTGCAACCATTTTTGCTGCGAGGCTTGTGCCAAGTCGCCATCAAACATCCACAGCCGAGCCAATACGCGCTGGACATTGCCATCGAATAAGGTCACCCGCTCTTGAAAACACAATGAAGCTATCGAGGCTGCAGTCGATGGCCCAATACCAGGCAGTTTCACCAATTGCTCAGCGCTAGAGGGAAACTTTCCTGCATGCTGATACGCTACCTCTTGCGCACATCGATGCAAATTGCGCGCGCGGCTGTAGTACCCCAGGCCCGCCCACTCGGCCAACACGTCTTCAATGGTTGCTTGGGCCAAATGCACAACCGTAGGCCAACGCTGCAAAAACCTCTGAAAATAGGGAATAACAGTGGCCACTTGGGTTTGCTGCAACATGATTTCTGACAGCCACACCGGATAGGGTTCGAGCTTGACTTGCCAAGGCAAATGGTGCCTGCCGTGGGCTCGTTGCCAAGACACAATTTGTTGGGCAATCAACGCTGACATGTTGAACAAAAGTAAGTGGCTCGTTGCCCTTGCACCATTCGCTTGATTGGATTGGCACAAACGTGACAAGGCTGACCCTCACGGTCATACACGCGGGCTTCTAATTGAAAGTAACCATGCTCGCCATCGGGACTGTAAAAGTCTTTCAAAGTCGAACCACCAATCTCAAGTGCACGATGCAATACTTGAATAATGGCCGCATGCAGTTTTTCAATGCTTTTTTTAGACAAGGTGTTGGCTTTGCGTTTGGGGTTGATACCCGCCAAAAACAAAGATTCACTGGCATAAATATTGCCCACTCCCACCACCACATCACCAGCCAACAACACCTGTTTGATGGGAGCCGACCGACGCGCCAACCCTTGCGCCAAATATGCAGGGGTGAACTCATTTGAAAACGGTTCGATACCCAGCCCGGACAGCAACTTGAGGGCCATTCCACTGGCCAAATCGTTCACATGAATCACGGCGCCAAAACGCCGTGGATCATGCAATCGAATTCCCCCTAGGTCGGTGATGCATTCAAAGTGATCGTGTACACCAGCAGCAGGCAGTTGAGCTCGAGTCACCAATCGGCCAGACATGCCCAAATGAATCATCAGCCAGCCGTGATCAAGGCGCAACAAAATGTATTTGCCACGGCGTTGCAATTCGTGAACCCGTTGACCCACCAACTCTTGGGGATCACAGCCCAATGGCCAACGCAAGGCTTTGTCAGACTGACTGACACGCCGAAGGATTTGCCCCTTGAGCACGGGTTCAATGCTGCGGCGGGTGATTTCAACTTCGGGCAATTCGGGCATTGGCTGATTTTCCTCAAATCTTGCACGTAGCAAACGAGAAGGCATCCGATTATCATCGTTTCATGGATTTTGATGCCCCGTTACCCTTCTACGCCCTGGTTTTTTCGTTGCTTTTCTTGGTAGCGGGCAACGCACATGCCAACGGCGACATAGCAGCGCCCAACGCCCAACCCACAGAATCCATCCAGTCGACTCTAGACCGAGAAACTTTTTTACGCATCACGGCAGGTGAAATGTTGATGCAACAAGGCGATGTGGATAACGGCCTGCCTTTGTTGCTAAAAGCGGCCGCCACTCATCGCGACGAATCGCTGTACATCCGTTCAGTCGACCTGTGTATTCAGGCCAAAGCGGGTGGACATGCCATTGTGGCCACCAAAGCCTGGCTGGGTGCCTTTCCTCATTCACGCGACGCAGCCCTGCGGCTGTGGCAACTGCAGCTCACCTTGGGACAAACTGCTGATTTGGGGTCTAGCCTGCAACGTTTGCTGCAACTCAGCGAACCCCAAGAACGCATCAGCCTGATCCGTGCGGTTCCATCTGCCCTGTCCCATATTGCCGACACCAGCCAGCGCGTGACCATTGGCTCCGAGGGCTTGCGTCACATGGTCCAAGACGCCGCCACTCAACACTGGGCGGTGACCACCATTGCCCAATTGCAGTACGACGCCCAGCAGTTTCAAGCTTCGTTGGGGCACGCTCGCACCATCACCATGAGTCATCCCGAGTTTCAACCTGCTTGGTTTTTGGTCATGCTGAACATGTCCAAACTCAACATGGAACCGCGTGGCTTGTCGGTTTTAACGGCCAAACCCCATGACAGCGACAAGGTCGTGCGTGCCAAGGGTTCGGCGTTGGTTCAGTATTTAAGGCTGCATCAGCGCAATGACGAAGCGTACGCCACCATGGAGGGGGTGCGCTCACGATTGCCTCAAGACAACGATTGGGCTTATCAACAAGCCATGTTTGCCGACCAACTGCAGCGCCATGACGAGATGGAACGTTTGCTACGCGAGGTCATTGCACGTGAACCCCGCAACGCACACGCCATCAATGCATTGGGCTTTTCATTTGCCGAACGCAACATTCGTCTGGACGAGGCGCTGCAACTGACCCAACAAGCCGTCGCCTTGAAACCCGACAACGCACAAATTTTGGATAGCTTGGGGTGGGTTCAATTTCGGATGGGGCAATTGCAAGCGGCCGAACAAACCTTGGCCAAAGCCATGCACATGCAAGCCGACCCCGAAATTGCGGCTCACTGGGGCGAAGTGTTGTGGGTGCTCAATCGAAAATCAGAGGCGCAAGCAGCTTGGAAACAAGGCCTAGACCTAGAACCCCACCACTTGGTTTTGCTCCAAACCATCCAACGTCTGCAACAATCCGCTCCATGAGCGGGTTTATTCCATTTCTTCAGCTTTCACAACATGGGCCTCGTACCAGCCGTTGGGCGATGGTGACTGGGCTGACCTTGTTGATCAGTGCATGCGCCGCCACGCATGATTCTTTTGATCATTTAAACGCCCCCCCCAAGGCCACTGACTTGTCCACCGTGGTGTCAGGGCGCATGTCGCTGCGCATTGACTCGCAACCCGTCCAATTGCACCAATTGAGCTTCAGCGGCTGGGTTGAACCTCGGTCGGGTCTCATCGAATGGTTTGCCCCCACGGGCCAATCGGTGGCACAGGTATGGTGGAGCGAAACTGGGGCCGCCATTTCAAGACATGCGCAACGGGTTGAAGGTCACCCCTCTTTGCGCCACCTTAGTCGCGACCTCACAGGCACCGAATTACCTGCAGAGGCCTTGTCTGATTGGACCCAAGGAAAACTCACTCCGGTCGAGGGCTGGTCCCTCGAAAAGCTATCAGAGCAACCCTTGAGGCTTCAAGCCATCCGCGTTCAACCGGCCCCTGCCATTCGTTTGATTTTGTTGCTGGAAAACGCTTCATGAATTTGTCGCTTCGTCCCGAGCACTACCCAGTTCCTAGCTCAACCCAGACACAAACAGACTGGCTGCCAGCTCCAGCCAAAATCAATTTGTTTTTGCACATTGTGTCGCGCTTGCCCAACGGGTATCACGAGTTGCAATCGGTGTTTGCGCTGGTCAGCGCCCACGACGCCATTCGCATTCGAGTCACGCCCCTGTCCGGCCAGATTACTCGGTTGGATGTAGGGCAACACTCAGCGCCACTACCTGACGATGACTTGTGCGTGCGCGCAGCCAAATTGTTACAACAGACCACAAGCTGCCCGTTTGGGGCAGAAATTGAGTTGCGCAAGCATGTACCCACCCAGGCCGGAATGGGAGGAGGCTCATCAGACGCCGCGACCACCCTGATGGCCCTGAACCGCATGTGGAATGTCAATTTATCAGCCCAGCAGCTCATGGAACTGGG
>JBEDMU010000099.1:0-34455 GCA_041170945.1 Pseudomonadota bacterium | reverse complement strand
CTTAGGCGATGATTTTGGCAACGACGCCGGCGCCCACGGTGCGGCCGCCTTCGCGGATCGCAAAGCGCAAGCCTTCTTCCATGGCGATAGGAGCAATCAAAGTCACTTCAATCGTCACGTTGTCACCAGGCATCACCATCTCTTTGCCTTCAGGCAACTTGATCGCACCCGTCACGTCCGTCGTACGGAAGTAAAACTGGGGACGGTAGTTGCTAAAGAACGGCGTATGACGGCCACCTTCGTCTTTGGACAACACATACACCTCAGCCGTGAACTGGGTGTGCGGCGTGATCGAACCAGGCTTGGCCAACACTTGACCACGCTCCACCTCTTCACGCTTGGTGCCACGCAGCAAAATACCCACGTTGTCACCCGCTTGACCTTGGTCCAGCAACTTGCGGAACATCTCAACACCCGTGCAGGTGGTCTTGACCGTGGGCTTGATACCCACGATTTCAATCTCTTCGCCCACCTTCACAATGCCGCGCTCCACGCGACCAGTCACCACCGTGCCACGACCAGAAATCGAGAACACGTCTTCCACAGGCATCAAAAACGCGCCATCCACTGCGCGCTCAGGCGTAGGAATGTAAGAATCAAGCGCCTCAGCCAGCTTCAGAATCGCTTGCTCGCCCAACTCGCCCTTGTCGCCTTCAACGGCCAACTTGGCTGAACCCTTCACAATGGGGGTGTCATCACCAGGGAAGTCGTACTTGGAGAGCAGCTCGCGCACTTCCATCTCCACCAGCTCCAACAGCTCAGCGTCATCCACCATGTCGCATTTGTTCAAAAACACGATGATGTAAGGAACGCCCACCTGACGGGCCAACAAAATGTGCTCACGTGTCTGGGGCATGGGGCCGTCAGCAGCCGACACCACCAAAATCGCTCCGTCCATCTGCGCAGCACCCGTGATCATGTTCTTCACATAGTCAGCGTGCCCAGGGCAGTCCACGTGCGCATAGTGACGGTTAGCCGTCTCGTATTCCACGTGCGCCGTGTTAATCGTAATACCACGTGCCTTCTCTTCAGGCGCCGCATCAATCTGGTCGTAAGCCTTCGCTTCACCACCAAACTTAGTGGCCAACACCGTCGTAATAGCCGCCGTCAGGGTCGTCTTGCCATGGTCAACGTGACCAATCGTTCCAACGTTCACGTGCGGCTTGGTCCGCTCAAACTTGCCTTTTGCCATTTTTTACTCCAAATAAAAGAACTTGCCCGTGTCTCGGTTTAAGGTCTGCATGCTGTTGCGATTTCCTTAGGCACGGGCACCTGAGGGCACAGCATCGCAGACCACAAAAAATTACTTCGCGCGCGCTGCAACAATGGCTTCCGCCACGTTGCGAGGAGCTTCGGAGTAGTGCTTGAATTCCATGGTGTAGGTGGCGCGACCCTGCGACATGGAGCGCAAAGTGGTCGAGTAACCAAACATCTCTGACAGGGGCACTTCGGCCTTGATGGCCTTGCCGCCGCCGGCCATGTCTTCCATGCCCTGGACCATGCCGCGACGTGAGGACAAATCGCCCATCACGTTACCAGCGTAATCTTCGGGAGTTTCAACTTCAACGGCCATCATGGGCTCGAGAATCACGGGGTTGGCCTTTTTGCAACCCTCTTTGAAACCGAAGATGGCGGCCATTTTGAAGGCCTGCTCGGAAGAGTCAACGTCGTGGTATGAACCGAAGTGCAACGTGACCTTGACGTCAACCACAGGGTAACCAGCCAACACACCTGAATTCAGTGCCTCGATCACACCCTTTTCAACAGCAGGAATGTATTCGCGAGGAACCACACCGCCCTTGATGGCGTCGACGAATTCAAAGCCCTTGCCTGCTTCGTTGGGTTCGATCTTGAACACGACGTGACCGTATTGGCCCTTACCACCTGACTGGCGAACAAACTTGCCTTCGGCTTCATCGATGTTCTTGCGAATGGTTTCGCGATAAGCCACCTGGGGCTTGCCCACGTTGGCTTCTACGCCAAATTCACGCTTCATGCGATCAACAATGATCTCGAGGTGCAACTCGCCCATACCAGCGATGATGGTCTGACCTGATTCTTCGTCGGTGCGAACACGGAAAGAGGGATCTTCTGCAGCCAAACGTTGCAAAGCGATACCCATCTTTTCTTGGTCGGCCTTGGTTTTGGGCTCAACTGCCTGAGCAATCACGGGCTCGGGGAACACCATGCGCTCGAGGGTGATCACGGCATCGGGATCACAAAGAGTTTCACCGGTGGTGACTTCTTTCAAACCCACGCAAGCTGCGATATCGCCAGCGCGAATTTCTTCGACTTCTTCACGGTTGTTGGCGTGCATCTGAACGATACGGCCAATACGCTCTTTTTTGCCCTTGACCGAGTTGTAAACGGTGTCGCCTTTTTTGAGCACGCCAGAATACACGCGAACAAAAGTGAGCTGCCCCACATAAGGGTCGGTCATGAGTTTGAACGCCAACGCAGACAATTTTTCAGAGTCACTGGCCTTGCGGTTGTCAGGCTCTTCTTTTTCGTTGGTGCCGGCAACAGGAGGAATGTCAACAGGCGAGGGCAGGAAATCGATCACTGCGTCAAGCATGCGCTGCACACCCTTGTTTTTGAACGCTGTACCGCACAACATCGGCTGAATTTCTACAGCCAAGGTACGAGCACGGATACCGGCCTTGATTTCGGCTTCTGTGAGATCGCCTTCTTCCAGGTATTTGTTCATCAACTCTTCGCTGGACTCGGCAGCAGCCTCGACCATTTTTTCGCGCCACTCTTTGGCTTGCGCCTGCAGATCAGCGGGAATGTCTTCGTAGTTGAACTTCATGCCCTGTGAGGCTTCATCCCAAATGATGGCTTTCATCTTGATGAGGTCGACCACGCCTTTGAAATTTTCTTCAGCGCCAATGGGAATGACGATGGCCACAGGATTGGCCTTGAGGCGCAGCTTCATTTGGTCGTAGACCTTGAAGAAGTTGGCGCCGGTACGGTCCATTTTGTTCACAAAGGCCAAACGGGGCACTTTGTATTTGTTGGCCTGACGCCACACGGTTTCGGACTGGGGCTGCACACCGCCCACAGCACAGTACACCATGCAGGCACCGTCGAGCACGCGCATAGAACGTTCCACTTCGATGGTGAAGTCAACGTGTCCGGGAGTGTCGATGATGTTGAAGCGGTGCTCTTCGTAGGAAAGGTCCATGCCTTTCCAGAAACAGGTGGTTGCAGCAGACGTGATCGTGATGCCACGCTCTTGCTCTTGCTCCATCCAGTCCATGGTGGCGGCGCCGTCGTGAACTTCACCAATTTTGTGGTTCACACCGGTGTAAAACAGGATACGTTCGGTGGTGGTGGTTTTGCCGGCGTCGATGTGCGCGGAAATACCAATGTTGCGATAACGCTCTAGTGGCGTGGTGCGTGCCATACATTCACTCCAGAATATGGGCAAGCCCGCTCGAGGCGGGCCATGGGTTTAGGGTCGACTTGCGTTATAGATGACAGAAATGTCAGATCAGAAACGGAAGTGCGAGAACGCTTTGTTGGCTTCTGCCATGCGGTGAACTTCGTCACGCTTTTTCATGGCGCCGCCACGGCCTTCATTGGCTTCCATCAGTTCGTTGGCCAAACGCAGCGCCATGGATTTTTCACCACGCTTCTTGGCTGCTTCTTTGATCCAACGCATGGCAAGCGCCTGACGACGCACAGGACGCACTTCGACAGGAACCTGGTAGTTGGCGCCACCCACACGGCGAGACTTGACCTCGACGATAGGCTTGACGTTGTTCAGGGCTGTAGAGAACAACTCGAGCGGGTCACCGCCCAATTTTTTCTCAATTTGCTCGAGCGCACCGTAAACAATGCGCTCAGCAACTGCTTTTTTGCCGCGTTGCATGATGACGTTCATGAACTTGGCCAATTCAACATTACCGAACTTAGGATCCGGCAGAATTTCACGTTTAGGGACTTCGCGACGACGAGGCATTTTTTTTCCTTAGTTGCTTCAGTTGGTTCGCATGAACCGCGAAAACCTATCAAGGCTTTCACTTACTCGACCCATTTGGGTCACTTCGTCTGTCATCGAGGACAGACACCGTATGAACTGATGATTAGGCCTTTTTGGGGCGCTTGACACCGTACTTCGAACGAGATTGCTTGCGATCTTTCACGCCTTGCAAGTCGAGCGAACCACGGACGATGTGGTAACGAACACCGGGCAAGTCTTTGACACGACCGCCACGCACGAGCACCACACTGTGCTCTTGCAGGTTGTGGCCTTCACCACCGATGTAAGAAATGACCTCGAAACCGTTGGTCAGGCGCACCTTGGCAACCTTACGCAAAGCGGAGTTAGGCTTTTTGGGAGTGGTGGTGTACACGCGGGTACACACGCCCCGACGTTGGGGGCAGTTTTCCATCGCAGGGCTTTTGGACTTGGTCTTTTCGACCTCGCGCCCGTGACGGATGAGCTGGTTAATGGTTGGCATTGAAATGTTCCTAAAACGTGAAAACGCTCCCCGCCCGCACCCGCGTTTAACCGCAACGTGTCGTCATGGAACAGGGAACAACATACCCTCGGAATTTTCCGAAAAGCTCTCGATGATATCACTGAGTGAGGAAATTGCCAAATGTCAGCGAGGGTGTTGTTGTAACTGACGCAACACCAGCGACTTCAGCAGGCCCAATTGACCATGAAAAAAGTGCTCAACCCCGGGCACCACGGTGACTGGCAAATTTTGCGGCCTGGCCCAATCGATGACCGCAGACAAAGGCACGGTGTCATCGACCTCGCCATGCACCACAAGAGTGCGCTCGTGCCATTCAGAAGCAATCGGTGGCACCGCAAAGCGCGATGCAGCCGTTCCGACCAACACGATGTGCTCGGGAGCCCGCGCGGGGTTCAGACGAGCCAAGCCTGCCGCCGTGATATAGGCACCAAAAGAAAAACCTGCCACGGCGATGGGGCCTTGAGGCGCCATTTGTTCAAGCACATACAACCAGTCATCCACCTCGCCTTGACCGTTGTCATGTGAGCCCTCACTTTTGCCAACACCCCTGAAATTAAAGCGCACAGCTTCCCAACCGACTTGCACAAACGCACGCGCCAAGGTTTGCACGACCTTGTTGTGCATGGTGCCGCCGAACAGCGGATGAGGGTGAGCGATGAGCACCACCCCCGCATGGGCTGCGCCCGTGCTGGGACGGTCAACTGCCACCTCGATGAGCCCGGCGGGGCCAGGCAACAAATGGGTCAGAGTGGCCGAATTGAGCATCGATGGAATGGGCGCGTTTCAACGACCCACGGCAGGATCCAACAACAAACGCTCGACTGGGCACCCTCCCAAAAGGTGCTGATCGATGATGTCATCGACATCGGCAAGGTCGACAAAGGTGTACCAATGCGCAGACGGATAAACCACCATCACGGGACCCCCGGCACAGCGATCGAGACAACCCGCCTTGTTGACTCGAATGCGACCTTTGCCGTGATGCCCCATGTCTGCAATGCGTTTTTTCATGTGGTCGAACGCCGCCTGGGCTGGGTGTTGAGCGCAACATGCTTCGCCATTGCTGCGCTGGTTGAGGCACACAAAGACGTGGTGGCGGTAATAGGAATCTGGTGCTTCCATGAAGATCTCGCATGATAAGGAGCCCATGACTGAGCCCCCAAGACATTAGACGTTAAAAAGGCTTCAACACCACCAGAATGATCACGGCCAAGAGCAGTGGCACTGGAATTTCGTTGAACCAGCGAAACCACACATGGCTGCGACGGTTGGTTCCGGCTTCGAATTGCTTGAGGATGCGCGCACAGGCATAGTGATAAATCACGATTAACAAAACCAAAAAGGTTTTGGCGTGCAACCAAGCTGTACCGGGCCCAAAGCCCCAGACTTCAAACCAGTACCAAAAGCCCAGTACCACCGACGGAATCGCTGGGAACCACATGAACTTGAGCAACTTCCTCGACATCATGAGGAGTCGCTCACGCTCAGCGTGCGCATCGGGTTTGAGCATGGCCAAGTTGACAAAGATGCGCGGCAAATAAAAGATGCCGGCAAACCAACTGATGACCGAGAAAATGTGAAAAATTTTGACCCACAACATAGTAAGCACAGTTTACCTGTTGCGCGCTTCCTTTGTCTGACTCAACGCAAGAGGCCTTGACTGGGGCAGGCCAAAAAAAAGCCCGGCCTAAGCCGGGCGACAAAGCCTTTTGCTGTCACACATCAGGCGCCCGCTCAGGGAGGTGAAGCGGGGGACGCAAGGCCAAAAAGGATGCGCCCGGTCGAATATTAACGCTTCTATTGACACAAACGCTGGCATGAATTGAAAGGTTTTTGCCACAATGTGGTTTATGAACCCCAATTATTTGCCCCATCAAAGCTATCCCATCACGCGTCCACGCCGTTTGCGCAAAGACGACTTCACTCGTCGCTTGGTACGCGAAAACACCCTGAGCGTGAATGATTTGATTTATCCCGTATTTGTTCTCGAGGGCCAGAACCGTCGCGAATCGGTTTCATCGATGCCAGGCGTGGAACGCCTATCGATTGATTTGTTATTGCCCGTTGCGCGAGAGTGTGTGGCCATGGGCATTCCCGTCATGGCCTTGTTTCCTGTGATCAACGCTTCCCTCAAAACACCCGACGGTCGCGAAGCCTACAACCCCGCTGGCTTGGTGCCCGAGGTGGTGAAGCAGCTGAAAGATGCCTGCCCGGAGTTGGGCATCATGACTGACGTGGCCTTGGACCCATACACCAGCCATGGCCAAGACGGTTTGCTCGATGAAAACCAATACATCATCAACGACGCCACCGTTGAAGTGCTTTGCAAACAAGCGCTTTGTCACGCGCAAGCAGGCGTCGACATTGTGGCTCCCAGCGACATGATGGACGGTCGAGTAGGGGCGTTGCGCCGCAGTCTTGAAGCCCAAGGTCATGTCCATACGCGCATCATGGCTTACAGCGCCAAATATGCTTCTTCTTTTTATGGCCCTTTTCGTGACGCAGTGGGATCGGCTGCCAACTTGGGCAAAGCGGACAAGAAGGTTTATCAAATGGACCCCGGCAATGGCGACGAAGCCTTGCGTGAGGTGGCCATGGATATTGCAGAAGGCGCTGACATGGTGATGGTCAAGCCAGGGATGCCTTATTTGGATGTGGTACGCCGAGTGAAAGATGCTTTTGGCGTGCCCACCTTTGCGTACCAAGTCAGTGGCGAATACGCCATGATCAAAGCAGCCAGTGCCAACGGATGGTTAGACCACGATGCCGTGATGATGGAAAGCCTGTTGGCATTTAAACGCGCAGGTGCCGACGGCATCTTGACTTACTTTGCCATGGATGCAGCGCGCAAGCTGGCATGAGTCTCAAAAGCAAAACCCAATTTCAGTGCTCTGATTGCGGCGGAACCAACAGCAAGTGGTTGGGCCAATGCCCCCATTGCAACGCCTGGAACACCCTGAGCGAAGTGGCCCAACGCTCTTCTGGTGAAACAGGAAAGAATCGTTTTGCCTCGCTGGCCGGACGCAGTGCCGTCACGCCATTGAGCCTTGTTCAAGCCGAGCAAGTAGAACGTCGCACGACTGGCCTGTCTGAACTGGACCGTGCACTTGGCGGTGGCTTGGTCGACGGGGGAGTGGTTCTGATTGGCGGCGATCCCGGCATCGGCAAATCAACTTTGTTGCTGCAAGCGCTGCACCACATGGCCCATCATGACAAGGTGTTGTATGTCACCGGCGAAGAATCGGTGGCTCAGGTGGCGCTGCGAGCCCAGCGTTTGGAAATTCAGTCACCCACCTTGGGGGTGATGTCTGAAATTTCACTTGAATCGATCTTGGACACTTTGCAGCGCGAACAGCCCAAAGTCTGTGTCATCGATTCGATTCAAACCCTGTTTACCGAAGCGCTGACATCAGCGCCCGGATCGGTCGCTCAGGTGCGCGAATGCGCAGCACACCTCACCCGCACGGCCAAAGCCCATCAAATCAGCATGATTTTGGTCGGTCACGTGACCAAAGAAGGGGCGTTGGCTGGACCTCGCGTGCTGGAACACATGGTTGACACCGTTTTGTATTTCGAAGGTGACACCCAATCTCGTTTTAGACTCATCCGTGCCATCAAAAACCGCTTTGGTGCCGTGAATGAAATGGGCGTGTTCGCGATGACCGAACAAGGTCTCAAAGGCGTGACCAACCCCAGCGCCATCTTCTTGGGACAACACCGTCAGCCGGTACCTGGCACTTGTGTGATGGCGACCCTTGAAGGCTCGCGCCCATTGCTGGTTGAAATTCAGGCCTTGGTTGACGAAGGCGGTGGCGCCCCTAGACGTCTGAGTGTAGGCCTAGAAAGAGATCGGTTGGCCATGTTGTTGGCGGTGATGCACCGGCATGCTGGACTGGCTTGCTTTGACCAAGATGTCTTCATCAATGCAGTGGGTGGGGTTCGAATTTCAGAACCTGCTGCCGATTTGGCCGTGATGCTGGCTATCCAAAGCAGCTTGCGCAATCGCGCCTTGCCGTCTGGTTTTCTGGCATTTGGTGAAGTGGGGCTGGCGGGTGAAATTCGTCCCGCTCCCCAGGGCATCGAACGCATGCGTGAGGCAGCCAAACTGGGGTTCCGTCACTTGCTGATTCCCAAAGCCAACATGCCACGCAAACCCGAGGACGCTTTCAAAGAGGTGCAACTGCACCCCGTGGAGCGAGTCGAAGAGGCCTTGCAACATGTGCTTCATCTGTAACCAGAGGGACTGGTTAATCGACGACTGGGCTATTGATCGTTATGATCAGGAGTTCCTATGACTACTAACTCCCTGCGTCACATCGCCTTCATCATGGACGGCAACGGCCGATGGGCAAAAAATCGCCTATTGCCCCGCGTGGCAGGTCACGTCAAGGGAGCGGCTCAGGTTCGTTCAATCGTACAAGCTTGTGCCCAACGCAACATTGAACACATCACCTTGTATGCGTTTAGCACCGAAAACTGGGCTCGACCAGCCGACGAGGTCAGCGCCCTGATGTCGTTGTTTTTGAAATACCTCAAGGGCGAAATTGTTTCTTTGCAGCGCAATGGCGTGCGGCTGAAGGTGCTGGGCGATGTCTCGGCATTTAGCAAGCCGATTCAAGAAGCCATTGCACTGGCCGAAGAACAAACTGCATCTGGTCAACGCATTCAATTGAATGTGGCGGCCAATTATGGGGGACGTGCCGAGGTCATTCAGGCTGTGCAGCGCTGGATGCGCGAACACCCCCAAGCACCGGCCGAGAATTTTGGGTCTCAAGAGTTGGAGTCTCACTTGCTCACCCGCGGAATACCAGCCCCCGACTTGTTGGTGCGCACGGGGGGCGAGTGCCGCTTGAGCAACTTTTTGCTCTGGCAAACGGCATACACCGAGCTTTATTTCACCGATATCTTGTGGCCTGATTTTGACGAAAGTGCCCTCGACCAAGCCATTGCTTGGTACCAAGGTCGGGAACGTCGCTTTGGCAAAACCTCCGAGCAAATCAGCGCCCGCTGAACCCTTTTTCAAGTCGTTGACTCTGGGTACAATGACTTTTTTACTTTGAACAACCGTTGAAAGAGCGTTTATGACCGCAGTTCCCGTGCCCCTTTCCGAGCGTGAAGGCAAGATCTGGATGGATGGCCAGCTTGTCGAATGGAAAGATGCCAAGGTTCACGTCCTCACCCATACCCTGCACTACGGATGCGGCGCGTTTGAAGGCGTACGCGCGTACAAAACGGCACAGGGCACGGCTATTTTTCGCTTACGTGAACACACCGAGCGTTTGTTCAACAGCGCCAAAATTTTGCGCATGAAATTACCGTTCACCATGGAGCAAGTTGATGCCGCGCAATGCGAAGTGGTGCGCGCCAATCAACTCGAGAGTTGCTACATTCGGCCCCTCACTTGGATAGGCTCACACAAGCTGGGCGTTTCTCCTAAGGGCAATCCGGTGCACCTGATGGTGGCCGCATGGGCCTGGGGCGCTTACTTGGGTGAAGACGGCATGAAGCGGGGCATTCGTGTCAAAACCAGCAGCTACACACGCCACCACGTGAACATCACCATGACCCAAGCCAAAACGGTGAGCAATTACACCAACAGCATTTTGGCCAACATGGAAGTCACCGAAGATGGCTACGATGAAGCCCTGTTGCTGGACACAGCCGGATTTGTGAGTGAAGGTGCCGGCGAAAACCTGTTCATCATCAAAAATGGGGTGATCTACACGCCTGACTTGTCTGCTGGCGCCCTCAACGGCATCACCCGCAACACCATTTTCCATATCGCAAAAGACTTGGGTCTCGAGATCGTGCAAAAGCGCATCACCCGTGATGAAGTCTATATTGCCGACGAAGCTTTCTTTACAGGCACTGCTGCCGAAGTCACTCCCATTCGTGAGCTTGATCGCGTACAAATTGGCATGGGCAGTCGTGGGCCCATTACTGAAAAAATTCAATCGGCCTTTTTTGACATTGTGGGGGGACGCAACCCCAAATATGCCGATTGGCTTACCTTGGTCTAAAACCATCGAAGGAAACCACCATGACCACACATGCACCTGTTCGCGTGGTTGAAGTGACAGCGCAAGACCTAACAGGTCATGGCACTGTGTTTTGCCCCAGCCCTGTGGCTGGAATGAAAACATGGGACACGCACCCCCGAGTGGCGCTAGATGTTGCCCGCCTGGGCCATGCTCGATGCCCATACTGCGGCACCGAGTATCGCCTCAAAGAAGGTGCAGCCTTGACTCATTCGCATTAAACTGTGCTCATGGCCAAAACCCTTTCCTCCAATTCCGCCTCTGCTGTTTACATGCGCTTTTTGCGTTTGGTGAAGGCACTTGAAGGCTCCGGTGAGGCCCCTCAACTCGATGCCAACGAGAGTGCGTTGTTGAATGCCTTGGCTGAACGTTGGCATGCTGGACATCCGATGACCATCATGCAAGCCATGGCGTTGTCTGATTTGGGCTCTCCTGCCACTTTGCACCGTCGAATCATGCGTTTGCGACAACTGGGCATGATTGACGCTGTTGAAGACAAATCGGACACCCGAATTCGTCATTTGGTGCTCACAGCCAGTGCCGTGGACTATTTCGAAAAGCTCTCGAAGACCTTGCGTTCGGCCGTATCCGCCACCGTCTAAAACCTGACATCAGGATGGAGACTGCGTGTGGCCAAGCGCTGGCCAACGCAACTCAAATACACTCCCCCCGCCTTCACGCGGCAGGCAAGTCAGACTGGCACCATGCTGTTTTGCAATGGTTCTGGCCAAGGCCAAGCCCAAGCCCACACCGCCTTGTTGCTCACTGCTTCCTGCTGCTCTGAAGAAGGGTTCGAATATTTTCTCGCGCAACGAAGGGTTGACTCCAGGTCCGCGATCGCAAACGCGCAGATATCCGGCATGGGGCCCTGTACTCGCCACCTCAACATCGATTTGGGGTGAAGTGGCCTGATGGGACTGACCATGGCGCCGTGCATTTTCAAGCAGGTTGCGTACCAAGCGACGCAATAACTTGTGATCACCGCGCCACTGCACAGAACCTGTAGCGTGCAATTGGGCTTGTACCCGCGCAGACTCTTCGGCCACCAGGCCCAGAAAATCGATGTCCTGAATGTGTAGCGATGTGGCGCCACCCAAGGCCGGATCCAAGCGACTGGCCAGCAAGATTTCTTCGACCAATGCATCCAACTCGTTGAGGTTGCGTATCAACTCTTCACGCCAAGCAGGAGACGCAGGTTCAGAAGCATGCGTTGGTTGCATATGGAGTTCAAGACCCATGCGAATTCGCGCCAACGGCGAGCGCAGTTCGTGCGATGCATTTGCCAGCAAATGCTTGTGTGACTGCACCAATTTTTCAATTCGATCTGCGGCGTCGTTGAAACGTTTGGCCAAATCAGCCACTTCGTCATTGCCCTGAACGGCCATGCGATATGACAAATTGCCTTCACTCCATTGCTGCACCCCCAATTGAAGACTTTCTAGCCGGCGGGTGAGTCGACGAACCAACGGATAGGCAGCAAGCGTCACTAACACCAAGGTCATGAAGGTGATCACGGCCCAATGAACACCAAACCAGGGTTCAACCCCCGAATCACGGCTGTTGAACCCTGAACCGTTGGTTGACTCGGGTGCAGGAGGCCGTCGCAACCGGGGCAGCTCAATAATCAAGGTTTTGCCATCGTTGGTGCTCACTTCAAACACCACCGAACGTGGCCCTTCATCTGAGGGGGAGGTGATGTGTCGGTGCGCTTGACCGATGACTTGACCCTTTTCATCTTTGACCAAAATTTCACGCCCTGGGCGCATCCGTCTCTCGGACTCAAGGTCAGACTGCCAAAACCATGCCATGGCTGCTGCCATGACCACCATGACACCCAAAACCAACAGCCAAATGCGCCAAAAAATGCGCCTGCGTGCGCCCTGCGCCAAGTCGCGCACGGTTGAGGGCGCAGAAGATTCAGTCTTGTTCTCGGGCGAAGACATAGCCAACTCCTCGAACAGTGAGAATGCGTCGCGGGTCTTTGGGATCGGTTTCGATGGCTTGGCGGATTCGACCCATGTGTACATCGATCGAGCGGTCAAAGGCTTCTATTTCACGACCTCGAACCGCTTCCATGATTTGATCTCGAGTGAGGACACGACCCGCCCTCTCGGCCATCGCCAGCAAGATATCAAACTGATGTGAGGTGATGTCACAGAGTTGTCCTTTGACCTTGACTTCACGGGTATCGGCGTCAATAGAAAGCGAGCCAAAGGTGAAATGAAGACCGTTGGATTCGGGCGATGCAGGAACATCCCGACGACGCAAAATGGCACGAACGCGTGCCAACAATTCGCGCGGCTCAAATGGTTTGGGCAAGTAATCATCAGCCCCCACTTCCAAACCGACGATGCGGTCCATGGGGTCGCCTTTGGCCGTCAACATCAACACAGGGGTGTGCCCCAGCACATGAGGCATTTGTCGAATTCGACGACACACCTCGAGGCCATCGATGTCCGGCAACATGAGATCCAGAATCACCAAACTGGGGGGGTGCGCTTGCATGAGCGCCAACCCTTCGTAACCGGTACCTGCCCAACTCGATTCGAACCCCGACGTGCCCAAATAGCTTTGCAGCATTTGCGCCAGTCGAAAGTCGTCGTCGATGATCAACAGTTTGGAAGCCATGAGGCATTATGGTGCTGCCTTCATGCCCACATGTATCGCGTATGTAAAGTCGTTACGCTGACGGCATGCGGTGCTTGATCCAAGCCACCAAAGCCAACACTGGCAATCCCATCATCGTCGTCAAGGCAAAAAATCCCGGGTATCCCATGTGATCGACCATGGCACCCGAATAGCCCCCCAAAGTTTTCGGCAACAAGGTCATGAGCGAACTAAAAATAGCGTACTGCACAGCCGTGAATTGAACCTGTGTGAGGCTCGACAGAAACGCCACAAACGCCGCACTGGCAAAGCCTGCCGCCAAGTTATCGGCCGCAATCACCAGATAGAGTCCGGGCAAAGTGGGCCCCCATGAAGCCAACCCCACAAACAACAGATTGGTCAGCGCTGACAAAACCGCGCCCCACCACAGACTGCGCATCATGCCCCAGCGGTTGGCCCAAATACCTCCCCAAAATCCACCCAAAATGCTCACCACCACTCCAAACGTTTTGACGGCGGTGGCGATTTCAGGCTTGGTGTATCCCAAGTCTTGATAAAACACATTCGAAATCACCCCCAGCACAATGTCTGAAATTCGATACAACCCGATCAACGCAAGCACCCAAAAAGCCATGGATTGATAGCGTTTGAAGAAGTCCAGCACGGGTGCAAGCCAAGTTTCACGAGTTGATTGAGCATCGACAAGTCGAGCACGTACCGCCAGAAATCCCACCGCTAAAGCCGCCAATACGGCGCCGCTCAATTTCAAAAATTCGATCGCCAAAGAAACCCAAGCAGAGGCACTTGCTTGGGATTTCCAACCCACCATCCATTCATCGATGAACGAGAAGGTGGCGACAAATGCCGCTACGCCCATCACAAACAGCATCAAGGTTCGGGCATGCTGTTGATGCGCAGGTGATGACTGAGCCGTGCCTTCGCATTTGGGTTCTTGAATCCACCATGTGGTCAGCCATCCGAGCGCCAACACGGTGGCCATGGTCTGGTATGTGAGTGCCCACGCCCCATATTGATATGCCTCTTTCGTCGAGCCCCAATAACTGGCCAAATACAAAGCGCCGGCCCCAGACACGATCATGCCAACTCGATAACCAGCGATATAAGCCGACGACATGAGCGCTTGCATGTCGGTGCCTGCTGATTCAATGCGCCAGGCGTCAATGACAATGTCTTGCGTAGCGGCAGTAAAGCCTAGGGCGACGGCAAACCAGGCCATGGCATGCAAGGAGTCAGTGCCTTGCGAGGGGTCTACCATCGACATGCCCCAAATAGATGCCATCACCCCCGTTTGAGCCAACAACAGCCAACTGCGGCGGCGACCCATCCAGCGCGTGAGCAAGGGCAAAGGCATGCGATCAACCAACGGCGCCCAAACAAACTTAAACGAATACCCCAATGCCGCCCAACTGAACATGGTGACGGCTTTGCGCTCAACGCCTGCTTCTCCTAACCACAGTGAAAGCGAAGAAAAAATTAACAGCAGCGGAATGCCGGCTGAAAACCCCAGCAACAACATGGCCAAGATGTTGCGCTGAAACAAGGAGCGCAAGGTTTGGATCCATGGGCGTCGAGGTGCCGCTGCGGCCTCGTTAGGTGGTGAAGAAGACAACATCAACGGTCTCGAACATATGGATTGGTCGCCCGTTCATCACCAATCGTGGTGTCAGGTCCATGACCCGGAATCACACAGGTGTCGTCTCCCAAAGGCCAGAGTCGTTGACGAATGCTTTGCAACAGCTGTTCGTGGTTGCCTTTGGGAAAGTCGGTGCGGCCTATGCTGCCGGCAAACAATACGTCACCCACAAACGCCACCGCTGCCGTCTTAGAAACAAACACCACGTGTCCAGGCGTGTGGCCTGGGCAATGCAACACCTCCACCGTTTCTTGCCCCAGTGTCACTCGATCACCGTGTTGGAGCCAACGAGTGGGCTCAAACGGCATGGCAGGCGGAAAGCCAAACATTTGACTTTGTGAAGCCAAGCCATCGAGCCAAAACCGATCATCGAGATGAGGCCCAATCACCGGAATATGCAGCCGCTCAGAGAGCTCACCCGCTCCTCCTGCATGATCAATATGCCCATGGGTGAGCCAGATTTGTGACAACTTGACCCCCAGCTGATCGACCAAGGCCAGCAGCGAATCAAGATCACCGCCGGGATCGATGACTGCTGCTTCTTGAGTTTGATCGCACCACACCACTGAGGCGTTTTGTGCAAACGCTGTGACCGGTAAAACTTTGTATTTCAACATCCAAGGACCTCACATCGACCAATCAGAGTAGCACACCGTCAGCGGCGCATGGTCCGAAAACTTTTCGCCTTTGAACACGTCGGCAGTTTGGGCCTTTTGTGCCAATGGTGAAGTGGCCAACTGGTAATCGATGCGCCAGCCCACGTTCTTGGCGTAAGCCTGGCCCCGGTTGCTCCACCATGTGTAAGCCAATTCTGTGGCCTCGGGATGAAGACGACGAAACACATCGACCATGCCACCCTGCTGCAGCAAGCGTGTCATCCACTCGCGCTCCTGCGGCAAAAATCCACTGTTCTTGAGGTTGCCTTTCCAATTTTTGAGGTCAATTTCTTGATGGGCAATGTTGACGTCAGCGCACAAAACAAACTCGCGTTGTTGACGCAGCTGCTGCAGATGATCCCAGATGGCATCTAGAAACCTGTACTTGGCTTCTTGGCGGTGCTCTCCTGAAGAGCCGCTGGGAAAGTAAACGCTCAGTATCGAACGTTTTTGACTGGGCGTATCAAAGCGCAGCTCGACGTAACGGCCTTCATCGTCAAACTCACCTCCGTCAAAACCAACCTTCACGTCAGTTGGCTCGTGGCGACTGTAAACACCCACACCTGAATAGCCTTTGGTTTGGGCGAAGTGGAAATGCCCCTTCATCCCGGCCAGCGTTTCAAACACACCTTCGACATCTGGTGCTTGAGCCTTGAGCTCTTGGACACACATACAATCTGGAGCATGAGCTGACACCCATGCTTCGAGGCCTTTGCGCGCGGCTGAACGAATGCCGTTCAGATTCAGGCTGGTCAGTTTGAACAAGGATTTCCCCCATGAATGTGAAACACAATTCCCCAACGTCAGACGCTTTGGCACAAGAGTTTGTGCAATTTGCTGTTGACTCAGGCGTGTTGCGGTTTGGCGAATTTAAAACCAAAGCAGGGCGTTTGAGTCCTTACTTTTTTAACGCCGGCTTGTTTGATGATGGCGCCAAACTGGGCCGCTTGGCTCAATTTTATGCAAAAGCCCTGATCGAAAATGGCGTTCAATTCGACATGGTGTTTGGCCCAGCCTACAAAGGAATCCCCTTGGGAGCTGCTGTGGCCATTGAATTGGCTCGTTTGGGCAAAAACGTTCCTTTTGCCTACAACCGCAAAGAGGCCAAAGATCATGGCGAAGGCGGCAGCCTAGTGGGAGCACCCCTGAAAGGTCGTGTGTTGATTGTGGACGACGTGATGAGCGCAGGAACCGCTGTGCGCGAATCGATTGCCCTGATTCAAAACGCCGGTGCCACGCCACACGCTGTGGCCATTGCCCTAGATCGACAAGAAATGGCAACCGAAAAAGGGGTCGATGGAACCACTGTCGATGTGCCACACAGTGCGGTTCAATATGTGCAACAGACTTTGGGACTGACGGTGTGCGCCATCGCTCGCTTAGAAGACCTGTTGTCGTACTTGAAACAACAAAACACCAGCGAACTGGGGCAGCATCTACCCCGCGTTCAGGCCTACCGCGACCGTTACGGCGTTTCGGCCTGAAGGGGTTGCTAGCCGCCTAGCTTGCGCTTGAGCACTTCATTGACCTGCGCCGGGTTGGCCTTGCCCTTGCTGGCCTTCATGATGGGTCCCACCAAACCATTGAGGGCCTTGGCGTTGCCTGCCTTGTATTCCTCTACGTTTTTGGGATTGGCCGCCAGTACTTCATCAATGATTTGCTCTAGTGCGCCAACGTCGTTGATTTGCTTAAGCCCTTTGGATTCAATAAGCGTATCGACGGTGCCCAACGCTGCCTCAAAGGTATCGTTGGCCGCGGACCGCGTTGCGTTTTGCTCCTGAGAAGTCCAGAGGTCATCAAACACTTGTTTGGCTGCGTTGTTGCTGATGGTGTTGTCGTGAATGCGTCGAATCAATGCTGCAAGTTGAAGGGCGCTCACAGGAGCCCCCTCAATGGTCATGTCTGCGTGGTTGAGTCGACGCGAAACTTCGCCCATGATCCAGTTGCTGGCTAACTTGGCTTGTCCACAAGCTTGGGCACAAACTTCAAAATACGCAGCCATGGCTTTGCTTTGGATGAGGGTAGTGGCATCGTACTCAGGCAAGGCATAGTCGTTGACAAAACGTTGCGCCATGACGCGAGGCAACTCTGTCATCTCACTCTTCACTCGCTCCACCCAGTCGCGCCCGATCACCAACGGGGGCAAATCGGGATCGGGGAAATAGCGGTAATCGGCGGAGTCTTCTTTGGTACGCATGGCACGGGTTTCGCCCGTGTCAGGATCGAACAGCACCGTAGCCTGCTGAATGGCGCGGCCATCTTCAATTTCTTCAATTTGCCAGCGCACCTCAAAATCGATGGCTTGTTGCATGAACTTGAAGCTGTTGAGGTTTTTGATCTCGCGACGGGTACCCAAGGCGGCACCAGGCTTGCGTACCGAGACGTTGGCGTCGCAACGAAACGAACCTTCTTGCATGTTGCCATCACAAATGCCAATCCAAGTGACAATTTTGTGCAGCTCTTTGGCATAAGCCACAGCCTCTTCGCTGCTGCGAATATCGGGCTCTGTCACGATTTCAAGCAACGGGGTACCTGCGCGATTAAGGTCGATGCCACTTTGGCCGATAAAGTCTTCGTGCAATGATTTGCCAGCGTCTTCTTCCAAATGGGCACGCACCAAACGCACCGTTTTCTTTTCATCGTCCAAGTAAAAAGAAACCTCACCCCCTTGCACCACGGGGATTTCAAACTGACTGATTTGATAGCCTTTGGGCAAGTCGGGATAAAAATAATTTTTACGGGCAAAGATACTGCGCTCGGCAATGTGTGAATTCACCGCCAATCCGAACTGAATCGCTCGTTCAACCGCGCCCTTGTTCATGACTGGCAAAGTGCCTGGTAACGCCATGTCCAATGCACAGGCTTGCGTGTTCGGTTCAGCACCAAATGCCACACTGGCTCGGCTAAAAATTTTGCTGTTGGTCGACAGTTGTGCGTGGGTTTCAAACCCGATGACGACTTCGTAACCTTGAACGAGTTTGCTCATGATCAGAACCCCTGAGGTTTGCGAAGGTGGAAATCGGTAGTCTGCTGCAAGCGATGCGCGACATTGAGCAACTGAGCTTCTTGGAAGTAATTGCCAATGAGCTGCAGGCCAACGGGCATGCCATGCGCCCCAAAGCCAGCAGGCACACTCATTCCGGGCAGACCCGCCAACGAAGCAGGCAGGGTAAAAATGTCCGCCAAATAGTCGGCGACTGGATCGTTGGCGTTTTCGCCTAACTTCCAAGCCACAGTGGGCGCCACCGGACCCGCGATGAGGTCGCACTGTTTGAAAGCTTGCTGAAAATCGTCGGCGATCATGCGTCTGATTTTTTGCGCTTGCAAGTAATACGCGTCGTAATAGCCGTGGCTCAGCACATAGGTGCCGGTCATGATGCGGCGCTTGACTTCACTGCCAAACCCTTCGGCACGTGATTTTTTATACATGCTTTCAAGATCGGTGTATTGGCTGGCTCGATGCCCAAATTTGACCCCATCAAATCGGCTTAAATTCGAACTGGCTTCAGCTGGGGCAATGATGTAATAAACGGGAATAGACAACTCGGTGCGCGGCAGACTGATGGGCACCAAAGTAGCACCCAGTTTGGTGAGCTCGGCCAATGCTGCATCTATCGCGGTGCGGACATCTGGCGCCAGGCCAGGACCAAAAAATTCCTGCGGCACGCCAATGCGCAAGCCGTTGATGTCGGCGCTGAGTGACCGTGTGAAGTCTTCAGCAGGCATATCCAACGAGGTGGAGTCACGATCGGCGTCTGAGCCACACATGGCGCTCAACAACAAGGCACAGTCTTCTGCTGTGCGCGCCATGGGACCGCCCTGATCAAGGCTGGAGGCATAAGCGATCATGCCGTAGCGACTGGCGCGTCCGTATGTGGGCTTGATGCCGGTGATGCCACAAAAGCTGGCAGGCTGGCGAATAGAGCCACCCGTGTCTGTTCCTGTGGCGGCTGGCAACACCCGTGCGGCAATGGCTGCTGCACTGCCACCTGAAGACCCACCAGGCACTCGGTTCATGTCCCACGGATTTTTAACAGCCCCATATGCAGAGTTTTCGTTGCTTGAGCCCATGGCAAACTCGTCGCAATTGAGTTTGCCCACCGTGACCATGCCAGCATCGGCCAAACGCCTCACCAACGTGGCGTCAAAAGGTGAGCGATAGGCTTCGAGCATCTTGGAGCCTGCTGTTGTGGGGAAGTCTTGGGTCACAAAAATATCTTTGTGGCCCAATGGAACGCCCTCCAGCTTTCCCGCTGTTCCAGCTGCCAAGCGTGCATCGGATTTTTTGGCTTGCTCCAGCGTCACCTCTGGGTTGATGGCCAAAAAACTGCCTGTTTGATCGGCTTGCGCACGCGCCACAAAATGCTGGGCCACCTCGGTAGCAGAAAAAGTTTTGGCTTTCAGGCCAGCGGCCAACTCGGCTACGGTCATGTCATGCAAAGACTGCGTCATATGGGCTCTCAATCGATCACTTTGGGCACCAAGAACAGTCCCCGCTCAACGGCAGGTGCACTTTGCTGGTTGTGTTCCCGGTTGTTGGGTTCGCTGACCACGTCATCGCGCAAGCGCAACACCACGTCTTGGATGGTGGCCACTGGATGCGCCAGGGGCTCCACACCTTGCGTGTCGACAGCCTGCATCGCTTCAACGATCTTAAAAAATCCGTTGATCTGCTCTAGCAAGTGGGCGTTTTCATCGCTTTGAAGATCGAGTTTGGCCAAACTGGCAATTCGGTGAATGTCTTGAGCGGTGAGCGACATGGTGGGGGCGAACTCCAACGTATTTTCTTTTGCAAGTCTTCGGTCTTTGAACTCGATAGACATGCGCATGAAACAAGCAATCGAGTATTATCATGCGTTTAGCGAAGACCGTCTGAAATCTGCTTCAGGTCACGTTATTCGTCGCCCTCATTTGCACGCCAAAGTCTGAGGCTTTGGCCTTTTAGGAATTGCGCATGTTTTCCTCATTCCGTCGTCACTTTTCAAGCGATATCGCCATCGACCTTGGCACCGCCAACACCCTAATTTTTGTACGTGGCAAAGGCATCGTGCTGGACGAGCCTTCTGTTGTGGCCATTCGTCACGAAGGTGGCCCGCATGGCAAAAAAACCTTGCAAGCCGTTGGCACCCAGGCCAAGTCGATGTTGGGTAAGGTGCCGGACAACATCGAAGCCATCCGCCCCATGAAAGACGGCGTGATTGCCGACTTTACGGTCACCGAGCAGATGCTCAAGCAATTTATTGCCATGGTGCATCCTCGCTCTTTGTTTAAGCCCAGTCCTCGCATCATCATTTGCGTGCCCTGTGGCTCCACCCAAGTTGAGCGCCGTGCCATTCGCGAATCGGCGTTGGGAGCGGGCGCTTCCGAGGTCTACCTGATTGAAGAGCCCATGGCAGCGGCCATTGGCGCTGGTCTTCCGGTTTCTGAAGCCTCTGGCTCGATGGTGATTGACATTGGCGGTGGCACTACCGAAGTGGGCGTGATCTCTTTGGGTGGCATGGTTTACAAGGGCAGTGTGCGCGTGGGTGGCGACCGATTTGACGACGCCATCGTGAACTACATTCGCCGCAACTACGGCATGCTGATTGGCGAGCCTACTGCCGAACTGATCAAGAAAACCATTGGGTCCGCTTTCCCTGGTGGCGAAGTCAAAGAACTTGAAGTCAAGGGCCGTAACCTGTCCGAGGGTGTGCCCCGTTCATTTGTGGTGTCTTCCAATGAAATTTTGGAAGCCCTCACCGAGCCTCTCAACCAAATTGTTTCAGCCGTGAAAACAGCCCTCGAGATGACCCCGCCCGAACTGGGCGCCGACATTGCCGAGCGCGGCATGATGCTGACCGGTGGTGGCGCCTTGTTGCACGATCTTGACCGACTCTTGGCCGAGGAAACGGGCTTGCCCGTGTTGGTCGCCGAAGACCCCCTCACTTGCGTGGTTCGTGGTTGCGGAATGGCCTTGGAACACATGGACACCTTGACCACCGTCTTTACAACCGAGTAAGCACTTACTTGCGTTAATATTACCTGAACATGGCTATTGGCTCTCTCGATCGATCGCCTCCGCCATTGTTCAAGCAGGGCATTTCAGCCCTGAGCAAAATGTTGGTGCTCAGTTCACTTTCGGTGCTGCTCATGGCCTCCGACCGCGAATGGGCCGTGTCTCACACCGTGCGACAAGTGGTGTCGGTGGTCTTGTTTCCGGTGCAATGGACTCTCGACCAACCCGGCCGCGCTTGGTCATGGGCGGCCGATCATTTCAACTCTCTTGAGGCCATGCAGCAGCAGCTTGACACCCTGCAACGCGAGCTACTGGCCGAACGCACCAAAGCCCAATTTGGCACGTTGTTGGCACAAGAAAACGCCCAGCTGCGACGCTTGCTCGATCTGCAGCAATCGGGCAGCTTGCCTGATTTGATGGTGGTAGACGTCTCTTACGAAGCACCCGATCCCTTTGCCACTCGTTTGGTGTTGCTCAAGGGTACCCAGCAACGCGTGGCCTCTGGGGCCGCCGTCATGGATGCGCATGGGGTGGTGGGACAAGTCACTCAGGTCTATCCTTTTTCCGCCGAGCTCACCCTGCTGACCAGCTCTGGCCAGTTGACCCCTGTTCTCAATGCCCGCACCGGACAGCACGGATTGCTCAAAGGAACCGGCGAATGGGGGACCGCCCCCTTGCAACTTGAGTTTGTAGACTCAGCTACAGACGTGCGTATGGACGACGTGCTGATCACCAGCGGGATCGACGGTGTCTACCCGGTCGGTGTCCCTGTTGCCAAGGTGACCAAAGTGGGGGCGCCATCGGCCACTTCTTTCCGATGGGTAGGTGCCCACCCCATGGCACAGGTTCGATCGCTGCGACAAGTGCTGGTTCAACGCAGCAAGGAAACCTCGCCATGATCATGCCGCGTGGTCGTTTGCTGCTGATGCCTGCATCCAACGCATTTGTGTGGGGCTCGCTGCTGGGTGCTTTCTTACTCAATATGGCCTGGGGCAGGGCCACGGGCACTGATGGACTGTGGGCCCCCGATTGGATGCTGTTGGTTTTGACCTTCTGGAACATTTATCAGCCATTGAAAGTGGGGGTCACGTCAGCGTTTGTGTTTGGTCTGATGATGGATGTACATGCATCGGCGCTCTTGGGACAACACGCCCTGGCCTATACCTTGAGTGCCTACGCGGCTGTCAGCCTGCACCGTCGCATTTTGTGGTTTGATGCTTGGCGACAAGCCCTGCAGTTGTCGGCTTTATTTTTGGTGGCGCATGCCATTCAATGGCTGGCCCGTTGGCTCTCTGGCGACTCGTTGTTGTTTGTCTCAGAATGGTTGTCGCCGTTGGCTACCGCCCTCATTTGGCCATTGGGTCGTGGTCTGTTGTTGGCTCCACAACGACGCGCGCCAGACCCTGACGATATCCGCCCCCTGTGAACTCACGAGAAATTCGCAACCTACCTGCCGAACTGGCGCACTTTCAACAACGGGTCATTGTCGCCTCGTTGGTGGTGGTGCTGATGTTGTCTTTGCTTGCGTTGCGTTCATTTTGGCTACAAGTTTGGCGTGGTTCAGACTTGCGAGCGCAAGCTGAAAACAACAGCGTGACGTGGATTCCTACCGTCCCACTGCGGGGCAATATTTTGGATCGCCAAGGCACCGTGTTGGCCTCTAACTACAGTGCCTACACTTTAGAAATCACGCCGTCCGAGACGACTGACCTTCAGTTAACTCTTGAAGCATTGAATGGACTGATCACCATTGACGAGCGTGAACAACGCCGGTTCATGCAACGCGTGCGAGATGCACGACGATTTGAGGCCGTGACCCTTAAAACCATGCTCAGCAGCGCGGAAATTGCCAAACTGGCTGCCAACAGTTACCGCTTGCCTGGGGTGCACGTCCAGGCGCGTTTGTTTCGTCGCTATCCCCTGGGACCCACCGCGAGCCACGTCTTGGGATACATCTCGAAAATCAATGCCCGAGAAAAAATGGCCATGCAGGACTGGTCCGATGAAGAGCAGGCCAACTACCGAGGCACACAATACATCGGCAAACTCGGCATCGAACAGCAGTACGAACAAATGCTGCATGGACGCAGCGGTTTTGAGAGAGTAGAAACCGCTTCAAACGGAAAGCCCATTCGCACGCTAGATGCCACTGCAGCCACTGCTGGCCCCGACATCACCCTTCATCTAGACATTGGACTGCAACAAACCATCGAACAAGCTTATGGCGATCGCCGCGGGGCCGCCGTGGTCATGAATCCTCATACCGGCGAAGTGTTGGCCTTGGTGAGCATGCCCACGTTTGATCCCAATTTGTTCGTTGAAGGCATCGATCAGGTCACTTGGGACGAGCTCAACCTATCGCCCGATCGGCCCTTGTTTAATCGGGTCTTGCGTGGCACCTACCCGCCAGGATCTACTTACAAGCCCTTCATGGGGTTGTTGGCCTTGGCTTCAGGCAAACGCACCGCAGATACGCGCATCAACGACCCGGGTTACTGGATGCTGGGCAATCATCGTTTTCGCAGCCATGGTGATCATGGGCTAGGGCTCGTCGATTTGCACAACAGCATTGTGCACTCGAGCAATGTGTACTACTACACATTGGCTTACGAACTGGGGGTCGATGCCATTCATGATTTCATGAAGCCTTTGGGGTTTGGTCAACGCACGGGGATTGATTTGCCCAACGAAGGGACCGGCTTGTTACCCAGTCGCGCATGGAAGGCCAAGACCTTTCGCAAGCCACAGCAACAACAGTGGTTTGAAGGTGAAACCGTTTCTTTGGGAATTGGACAGGGCTACAACAACTTCACCATGCTGCAATTGGCCACGGCCACCTCAGCCATTGCCAACGGAGGGTACCGGGTGACCCCGCGCGTGCTGCGTTCGGTTTCAGGTCAGGCAGCTGATGCACCCGAACGCGTAGCGCTGGGGCTACAACCTGATCACTTGGAACGAGTCAAAAGCGCCATGGCCGATGTCGCCAAACGTGGCACTTCAGCTGGCGTTTTTGCAGGAGCTGCGTACACCAGTGCTGGCAAAACAGGAACCGCTCAAGCGGTTGGCGTGCGTCAAAACCAACGTTACAACGCGGCTCGATTGGCAGAAAGCCAACGCGACCATTCGCTGTACGTGGCATTTGCGCCGGTAGAAAATCCTCAAGTGGTGGTAGCGGTCATTGTGGAAAACGCCGGCTTTGGTGCTGCCCACGCCGCGCCCATTGCGAGAAAAGTTTTTGACTATTGGCTCACACGTTCAAGCGATCAGCCCAAGAATAAGGGACGGTAAGCGTCGTAGCCTGTTTTCAAGATCAAGGCGAGGACCACCCAAATAAACACCCCTCGCACAAATCCAGCTCCATGCCGCAGTGCCAAACGGGTGCCAAGCAGACTACCCAGTACATTGGCTACGGCGGTGAACATGACGATGGACCAGGCAATGTGCCCCAACCAAGCGAACAAACTGACTGCCGCAAAGTTAGAAGCCAAGTTGAGCAACTTGGCAGCTGCGCTGGCATTCAAAAAATCATAGCCAAGCAAGCGAACCATCAAGAAGATCAAAAAGCTTCCGGTGCCTGGACCAAAAAATCCGTCGTAGAAACCAATGCCTATTCCAATGAACAGCAATACCCACCGCTCTTGCTGGGGACTGCACCGTGGTAAATGCTGTTTGCCCAGGTCTTTTCGCATGAGGGTGTAAGCCAACAAGCCCATCAATACCCAAGGCAGTGCCAAACGCAAGCCTTGGGTGGAGATTCCTGTGACTGCCCACGCCCCCAAAGCCGAGGCGCCCCAACATGCCAGCAAAGCCGGCCCCAAAGTCGACCAAGACAAGCTCACACGCTTGGTGTATTGCAAACTGGCTGCGGCCGTACCCCAAATAGAAGTGGCCTTGTTGACCCCCAACAAATTGGCATGATGTTGCGCCGGAAAGGCGGCAAACAAAGCAGGCAACAAAATCAAGCCGCCGCCGCCCACGATGGCGTCGACGGTGCCCGCCAAAAACGAAGCCAATGAAACGATCATTAATTCAAGAGACATGATGCGCGCGCAAAACCATCAAAAAAAAAGCGCCGGACTTGCCGGCGCTGGTAGTCGTCTTATCAGGACGATCTCGCTGTCTCCTCAGCTCTCTCACTCCAGATTGCGTTGCAACCTGTGAGTGAAATGTAATGGAAAGCAAGGCTGCACCGCATTGGGGAATACCCGCGAAATAAGCTTTTTAGGGTAAATCCCAGTGCGGACCATGATCAGCAGCATCCACCTTTTTTGTCGTTGCCACCGCAGCAGGCACCACCTTCTTTGACACCGCCCATTTTCAGAAAAGTTTCCATGGGGCAGAAACGGGTGAACCCTGACTGAAGCAGATTGAATCCCACAAATGCAGTGAAAGCCAAGAACCAACTGCTGACATAGATTGGACTGCCTTCGATACCCAAAGCCAATGACAACAAAATGAAGGTCCCGGCAATGATGCGAATGACTCGTTCAACAGACATGAAATACTCCTTTAAAAAACCATCAAATTGACTCATACCGTTTCCGGTATGTGACGTAATACATCACAGGAATGACCACCAAGGTGAGCATGGTCGACACCGCAATGCCAAAAATCAAAGAAATGGCCAACCCATTGAAGATTGGGTCGTCCAAAATGAAGAACGCTCCCAACATGGCCGCAATACCCGTGAGCAAAATAGGTTGTGCACGAACCGCCGCCGACTGAACCACCGCTTGTGAGAATGGCATCCCCTTGGCGGTTTCGAGTTCGATGAAATCGACCAGCAAAATCGAGTTTCGAACAATGATGCCGGCCAAGGCAATCATGCCAATCATGCTGGTGGCAGTGAATTGTGAACCCAACAAAGCGTGACCTGGCATGACCCCAATGATGGTCAACGGAATGGGCGCCATGATGATCAGCGGCGTGATATAGCTCTTGAACTGAGCCACCACCAACAAATAAATCAACACCAATCCAACGGCGTATGCCGCCCCCATGTCACGGAATGTTTCATAGGTAATTTGCCACTCGCCATCCCATTTGACGCTGAAGGAGCGATAGGGATCTTTGGGTTGAGAAATCCAGTACTCGTCAATCTTGTCGACACCCTCCATCTTGATTTGGTCCAAGTGACCACGAATGCCAAAGAGACCGTATAAGGGTGAATCCAACTTGCCCGCCATGTCGCCCATCACGTAGGTTACTGGCAACAGATCTTTGCTGAATTTCGGATAGTCGGTGACTCCCTTTTCAATGGACACCAACGAGCTCAAGGGAACCATTTGACCGTTGGCTGCCTGCACTGGCAAATCCAGCACATCGCTCAACTCCACCTGTCTCTCACGCGGCAGCGACAACCGAATGGCAACTGCGTTGCGCGAATGACCATCGTGCAAGTAAGAGACATTGGAGCCTGAAAGAGCGGTATGCACGGCTTGTGCCACCACCCCAGCAGGGATTCCCAACGCTTCGGCCCGTGCCTTCTTCACCCGCAAGAACACACGTGGAGCCTCTTCTTTGAGCGACGTGTCAACTCCCACAATATCAGGAGTGCTGGCAAACTGTTTGGCCAATTGTCGCGCCAACTCAAAGCGACCGGCTTCATCTGGTCCGTACACTTCGGCCACAATGGGCGACATCACCGGCGGGCCAGGTGGCACTTCCACCACTTTGATGCGCGCACCATGTCGGGCCGCAATGGTTTCGAGCTCAGGCCTGAGCCGCTGTGCAATGACATGGCTTTTTTCGTTGCGATGATGTTGGTCAACCAGGTTGATTTGCAAGTCGCCACTTTCCGCATCTGCTCGCAAGTAATACTGACGCACGAGCCCGTTAAACGTGATGGGGCTGGCAGTACCTGCATAGCCCTGCACATTGGTGACCTCAGGTTGCTCAACCAAATAGGCCGTCAAATCTTGCAAAGCGGCGGCTGTATCTTCAACTGCGGTGCCGTGCGGCATTTCTAGTACGACTTGAAATTCACTCTTGTTGTCAAAGGGCAGCATTTTGAGCACCACCCACTGAACTGCAGCCAACCCGACTGACAAAAACAAAGCCGCCATGATGCCCGCAAACAGAAGCCAGCGCTTGCGTGCACTGGCTAGCAAGGGGGCCAACAGCTTTTGCGCGGTTCCTTGCATGAAATGGGTGACCTTGCTGACCTCATGTCCATGTGTGTGGCCCTGTGCATCGTGGGTTTTGGTGAGCTTCAATGCCAACCAAGGAGTGACCACAAATGCAATCGCCAAAGACAAAGCCATGCCCATGCTCGAATTGATGGGAATGGGGCTCATATAGGGGCCCATCAAGCCAGACACAAACGCCATGGGCAACAAAGCCGCAATCACGGTCAGGGTAGCCAAAATGGTGGGACCTCCCACCTCATCAACAGCACGAGGAATAATTTGGGTCAGGGGTTCATCAGGTGTCAACAAACGATGTCGATGGATGTTTTCAACCACCACAATGGCATCGTCCACCAAAATGCCGATGGAGAAAATAAGGGCAAACAATGACACCCGGTTCAGCGTGAACCCCCAAGCCCAGGAAGCGAACAAAGTGGCGAGCAAGGTCAAAATAACCGCCACACCCACAATCACCGCCTCACGTCGACCCAACGCGAGTCCCACCAAAATGATCACGCTGATGGTGGCAAATGCCAATTTTTGAATCAGCTTATTGGCTTTGGCTTCTGCCGTTTCACCATAGTTGCGGGTAATGGTGACATCGACGTTGTCGGGAATCACGGTGTTTTTGAGTTGTTGCACTCGTTCGAATGCCGCTTGCGCCACGTCTACCGCGTTTTCACCTGGCTTTTTGGTCACGCTCAGGGTAACCGCTGGCCGCACATCCCCCTTGAGTGATGCGGCCGCGGCCGCAGCTGCTTCGTCTTGTCCGGCGGCAGCACCAGCACCGCTGGCATACCAAACGTAGTGCTTGGGTATTGGGGCGCCTGCTTCAATTCGAGCCACTTCACGCAAGTAAACCGGCCTGCCTTGGTGCACCCCCACCACAATATCACCCACTTCTTCAATGGTTTGAATGAACTCGCCCGTGTCGATGGTGAGCAATCCTCCTGAGGATTGAGCGACCGTTCCTGCCGTAAGAGCCTGGTTAGCTCCCATGATCGATTGACTGAGTCGGGTCACGCTGATGCCACGCTCTTGCATGCGTTGAACGTCAAGCCATACGTTAATAGAACGGCCAGGGCCCCCAATCACCTTCACTTCACGGGTTCCAGGCACGCGCTTGATCTCTGACTCCATGGAGATGGCGACACGCTCTAAATCGAATGCGCTCACCGGATCTGCGCCGTGCAAGGTGACAGCCAATACGGGAACGTCATCGATGCCCTTGGGTTTGACCACGGGAGGCAATACGCCCAGACCTTGTGGCAACCAATCGCTGTTGCTATTGAGCACGTCGTATAAGCGTACCAATGCTTCGGTACGTGGCACCCCCACCTGATACTGCACGGTCAGCACCGCCATGCCTGGACGAGACACCGAGTAGGTGTGCTCGATGCCACTGATTTGTGACAGCACTTGCTCTGCAGGATTGGCCACTAGGCGTTCAACGTCGGCACTCGATGCACCCGGGAATGGGATCAGCACGTTGGCCATGGTGACGTTGATTTGTGGTTCTTCTTCCCGCGGTGTAACCAGCACCGCAAAAAGACCCAGCAAAATGGCCATCAAGGCCAACAGTGGCGTGATGGCGTTGTTTTGAAATGCGCGAGCGATCGTGCCTGAAATGCCTAGCTTTTCAGCACGGGAGTCGGTGTTTTGCATGACCGTCCCTTTAGCGTGCAACGCTCAAGGGCGTCAGTGAAACAACATCTCCAGCCTTCAAACCAGCGATGACTTCTATATGGTCAGCGCCCAGCTTAGACCCTGTGCGAATAGCGCGCAGTGCGTAGCGTGCGGCATCACCTTCGCCCAAGCGCACGTACACCGCCGTGATTTCACCACGCTTGACCACCGCCTTCTCTGGAATGCTCAATCCCTGCTGAGAGCCGGTTCCGGTAAATTCAACGCTCACGGCCTGGCCGGGCAACCGATTTTTGGCGTCGGCGGCTGACAAGTCAGCACGCCATTCAATGGTTTGCGATACAGCGTCTGCTACGGGTACCTGCACCATGCGGACTGGTTTGGCGGTGCTGCCATCGTCGAAACGAATCAGCGCGTTTTGTAATTTTTGACTCTGCAATCGAGATGCAGGAACGTGCACAACTGCACGCAGCGAACCGGGTTGATACACGATGGCAACCGGGACCCCTGGCGCTGCCAAGTCACCCGCTTCGATATGGGTGCTCAGGACCCAACCCTCAAATGGAGCCATGACCCGTGTATACCCCTGGGCCAACTTGGCTTGCGTATTGCCAGCCATGGCAATGTCCAGCTGGGCTTTTGCATCATCCAACGCTGCTTGACTAACAAAGCCTTGCTGACGAAGCTCTTGGGTGCGCTTGAAATGCGACTGCGCTTGTGCCACTACGGCATTGGACTGTGCGGCGCCTGCTTGGGTCATGCGATCGTCAATGTCGGCCATGATTTGGCCCGCTTTGACGTAGTCGCCTGCTTTTACACGCATGGTCATGACTCGTCCACTGGCTTGAGCAGCCACGGTGGCCTGCCTCACTGCTTGCAACTGACCTTCGAGCACAAATCGAGCCTTCATGGTTTGAGGCTGAACCGTGAATGTGGGTTGTGCATCAGCCGCCCACACAGGCGCAACTGCCGTCATGGCGACAAAGGTGGCCGAGGCCAAGGCACGCGTCCAAACGCGATGTGACATGTTCATGCGAAATTTCCTCCGAATCTTTGAAGTATATCAATACTCTAGGGGGTATGGTCAATGACCACTGGCACCCTCGGGGCAAGGGCACAAAGCAACTCATAAGAAATCGTTTGGGCTGATTCAGCCACGCGGTCAGCCGACAAAATCGTTCCAGTTTGGCTTCGCCCCCACAAAACCACTTCGGCTTCCCACGGGCTCCAAGCGGGTTGCTGGTTCATGACAGGTTGCAAATCGACACACAACATGTCCATGCTGACCCTTCCGACCAACGGACATTCCACGCCATCAATCAACACCGGAGTGCGGTGTTCACCCTGGCCCTTGGCGTGACGAGGATACCCATCGGCATATCCACATGCCACCACCCCAATGGTCATGGCTTGCGTGGCCTGAAATGTGGAGCCATACCCCACCGTATCACCGGCTTGTAAGTTTTGTACCGCAATCAGGCGACTGCGCAAAGTCATGGCTGCCTGCAAGCCCCAACCAGCCGCCGTTTGCTGGGGGTGATCTGGCGCGCCCCCATACATGGCGATCCCAGCCCGGACCCAATCGGCCGCCACCGTTTGATCCGGCTTGCGTGCATCAGTGGGGGATTTGGCATGCCTCAATATGGCGGCACTGTTTGAGAGTGAGTACTCGCCTTCAACCCCCTCGACGGCTTGTTTCCATGCCTGCAGCTGGTGGTCAATGCCCCTGGGTGCGTCGGCATCGCTGAAATGCGTCATCCACGAAACCTCGGCCACTTGCGGCATGGCCATCAGGCGTGCGTGCGCACTGCGCGCAGCAAGCGGCCCAAAGCCCAGCCGGTTCATTCCCGTATTGACCTTCAAGAAAACGTGATGAGGCTGCTGAGTTTTGTGGGCAGCCAACCAATCGAGTTGTCGCTCGTGATGAACCACGTGCCACAAATCCAAGTTGGAACACAGTTCGAGGTCGCGCGGCTCAAACACCCCCTCAAGCAACAGTACCGGGCCACGCCATCCCAACTCGCGCACCCGACGTGCTTCTTCTAAATCCAACAAGGCCAAACCATCAGCGGCTGACAGCACCGAAAAAATGCGCTCAATTCCGTGCCCGTATGCATTGGCTTTGATCACAGCCCAAACCTTTGCACCCTGGGCCCGTTCACGCAAAACACCCAGGTTGTGGTGCACCGCCTGGGGATGAATCACTGCTTGTATAGGACGTGGCATATCAAAGTGTGAACCAAAACAACATCAGTAAAACAGGTTGAGAGGCCAGGACAACCCCAGTTGCCTCACATTCCCGTGCTATAACCTTTGCATTTTGCTTCACTTCCTGTTGTTGCGCGCACTCCCTGATTCATGAAACGCGGCTTTTACACCATCATGTCGGCGCAGTTCTTAAGCTCGCTGGCCGACAACGCCTTGTTTGTGGCGGCCGTTGAACTGTTGCGCTCACAGCATGCCGACGAATGGCAGCGGGCAGCTTTGGTGCCCATGTTTGCTTTGTTTTACGTCGTTCTGGCGCCGTTTGTCGGTGCTTACGCTGACTCCAAACCCAAAGGTCATGTGATGTTGGTCAGCAACAGCATCAAGGTCATCGGCTGTCTCATGATGTTGTTTGGGGTTCACCCCTTGTTGGCCTATGCAGTCGTGGGCTTAGGTGCTGCAGCGTACTCCCCCGCTAAATACGGCATTTTGACCGAGCTGCTCCCCCCCCAAGATTTGGTCAAGGCCAACGGATGGATTGAAGGATTGACGATTGCTTCGATTATTTTGGGCGTGCTGTTGGGCGGTCAACTGGTAGGCCCCGTGGTCGGCGGATGGTTGCTTCAAGCCATTCCATCCGGTCTAAACTGGTCGGCTCAAGAAGCTGCGATTGCCTGTTTGGTTCTCCTTTATGCAGCAGCTGCTTGGGTCAATACACGCATCCCCCTCACAGGCGTTGACTTGCGCCCCATCCCCAGCAACCCTCTGGCTTTGGTACCCGACTTTTGGCATTGCAACCGCTTGCTTTGGAAAGACAAGTTGGGGCAGATTTCGTTGTCTACCACCACCTTGTTTTGGGGAGTCTCGGGCAATTTGCGCTACATCGTGCTGGCCTGGGCCACTGTGGCCTTGTCGTACAACACCACCCAGGCGTCGACCTTGGTTGGGGTCGTGGCCATCGGTACCGCCTTGGGCGCGGTAGCGGCATCGATGCGCATGAAACTGGAATACGCCCCACGCGTGATGCCATTGGGTATCTTGATGGGCCTGTTGGTCGTGCTCATGATCTTCATTCGCAATGTCGAAGTGGCTGCACCCTTTTTGATTTTGCTCGGCGCACTGGGAGGCTACTTGGTCGTTCCCATGAACGCCCTGCTGCAACACCGTGGGCATATGCTCATGGGTGCTGGACGTTCCATTGCGGTACAAAACTTCAATGAACAAGCCTGCATTTTGGCGTTGGGATTTTTATATAGCAGCGCCACTGGGATGGGACTGTCGGCCTTTGCAGCCATTGCTGCCTTTGGCTTGTTGGTGGCCAGCGTGATGTGGTTGATCAAAAAGTGGCATCAACACAACATGGTGCATCACGGTGAAGAGCTCGAGCGTTTGTATCAAATTGCTCGCGGCAGCAACAGCCCACACTGAAATTCATGACAGCAGGCATTTTGTTCGCCGCATTGGCCGGATTGATGTGGGGCTTGGTCTTTGTTGCCCCGGCCATTCTGACCGACTATCCTGCGGTGTTGCTGGCCATGGGCCGCTACCTGGCTTTTGGCCTGGTGACCCTGCCCATTGCGCTGTGGATGCGCCAAGCACTGGCCGGGTTGTCTCGGCATGATTGGATCGAGGCCACCAAATTAACCTTGGTAGGCAATTTCGCCTATTACATCTTCTTAGCCGCTGCGATTCAAAGAGCAGGGGGGCCGTTGGTGAGCATGATCATTGGTACCCTGCCGGTCGTCATTGCCATTGCCTCAAACCTACGCAACGCCGAGCGCGACGGACACTTCCCTTGGCTCAACATGGCGCCCGGCTTGTTGCTGATTGTGCTGGGCATTGTGGCTGTCAATCACGACGAATGGCAATGGATGCAAACACATGCACATGGGGATACAACCACATATTTGCTAGGGGTCGCACTGGCCTTGGGGGCCGTGGTTTGTTGGACTTGGTATCCTTTGCGCAATGCCGACTGGATGAGACATCACCCGGATCGCAGTTCTGCAGCATGGGCCACAGCCCAAGGATTGGTGACTTTGCCCATCGCAGCGGTGGGCTATTTGGCCGTCGGTTGGGTTTGGCTGGTTTGGCCACCTTCCAGCGCCGTCACGGTTGAATGGCCACTGGGACCTGAACCAGGTTTGTTTGTCTTGTTGGTGTTTTCGATTGGCATGTTCTCATCGTGGGCTGGAACCTATTGCTGGAACCAAGCCAGCCAACGCTTGCCCACCACCCTCACTGGCCAACTGATCGTGTTTGAAACATTGGCAGCGCTGTCTTACAACTATGCTTGGCGTGGGGTGTGGCCCTCGACCTTTAGCTGGTTAGGCATGTTGCTACTGGTGTCTGGCGTGGCTTTGGCCTTGCGCGTCAAACCAGTGCCGCGTCGAGAACCTCAACCCAATGCCTAACCGGCACTTGCGTGCCGCTTTGCAAATGAGCGATGCAACCCATGTTGCTGCTGATGATGCAAGTGGGCTCAACGCTGTGCAAATGACCCAACTTGCGGTCGCGCAGGGTATGTGCCATATCCGGATGAAGCAACGAATGCGTGCCCGCTGAACCACAGCACATGTGCGATTCGACTGGACTCAAACGAATATCCCAACCCCATTTTTTTAAGGGCTCCATAACATGTGGTCCCATGCGCTGTCCATGTTGCCAGGTGCAAGGCGGATGAAAAACCACGGGACCTTGCGGCGCTTTTAAACGAGGCCCCAAGACTTCCACCCAATCTGCCAACAAATCATTCGCATCTTTGGCCAATGAGACAATTCGTTTGGCTTTTTCGGCGTAATGGGGATCATGGGCCAAAAGCTGGTCATATTTTTTGACCATCACCGCACAACCAGATGCATTGACCACAATGCCATCAACACCCTGCAAGACTTGGGGCCACCATGCATCGATGTTGGCTCTTGCCTGATCGAGCGCAGCGTCATGTTGGTCAAGGTGATAGTTGACCGAACCACAACAACGCGCCTGCTGAATCCGGATGACTTGCCATCCTGCTTCACGCATCAATCGCGCTGTTGCTA
>JBEDMU010000098.1:0-28057 GCA_041170945.1 Pseudomonadota bacterium | reverse complement strand
TAAACCACCAAAGACAAACCTGCAGGTGACTTACCATCAGCGGCATATGGACTTGAATTGGCCTTGTCGCTTGCTGCGCCCTGAGATTGAGCTGAGGAGCCGGATGAGCCAGCACCATTGGCAACAGCATTGCGGTCTTCGACTTGTGCCTTGCCTGAAGCATTGTCAAGAGGAACTGTGGTGCCACAGGCCGAAAGCAACAACGCAGTCAGCAATGCTGAGCCAAGTTTGATGGTGGTGTGTTTGTTCATCAAGTTCTCCTTTTTTCAATGTTTTGGTAACTCTCAGTTCGTTACCTGTAGGGGCCCCACGAGGGCTCTCGAATATCACCTTTTTCACCGGTGAGTCGGGTACGGACACGGCCATCTAAAGTGGTCACCATAAGGGCCTCCTTGCCAGCCACTTTGGTCGCATAAACGATCATACGTCCATTGGCTGAAAAACTAGGGCGTTCGTCTTCGACCGTGTCTGTCAGATATCGCACCTGGCGCGACGCCAGATCCATTACCATGAGTTTGAATTGGTTGTTCTCTCGGGTGATATAAGCCAAATGTTGTCCGTTGGGAGAGATGGCGGGAGAGGTGTTGTAGCTTCCGTTTAAGGTGATACGTTCAGCCCCACCTCCGCCTGAAGGCATGCGATAGATGTGCGGGGCCCCTCCCCTGTCGCTGACAAAATAAATCCATGCGCCGTCAGGCGACCACGCGGGCTCGGTATCAATGCTGCTTGAATCGGAGATACGCTTTGGTTTATTTGAGGACAGATCGAGCAGGTAAAGTTGTGAGTGACCTGAAAGGGTGAGGGTCGCGATAAGTTGTTTGCCATCGGGTGACCAGGCAGGAGCAGAGTTTGATCCTTTGAAATTCGAAACCAAACGTCTTTGACCTGTGCTCACCGTATGAACAAAGATGGTGGGCTTGCCACTTTCAAAGCTCACATAGGCCAAACGGTTGCCATCTGGTGACCATGTGGGCGAGATGATGGGCTGCGAGCTTGACAGCGCCGAACTTGCGCCTTGTCCGTCTGAGTCGGCTACCCACAAGTGGTAATTGCTATTATTTTTGGTGACATACGCAATTCGTGTGGTGAACACACCTTTCTCACCTGTGAGCTTTTCGTAGACAGAGTCGGCAACCTGATGAGCCCCAATTCGCAAGGAAGCATCAGTAACAGGAAAACTAAAGCCGCCCAGATCTTGCTTTGAGACCACGTCCCACAGACGATAGCGTATGTCCCAGCGACCGTCATTCATTTTTTGGATGCTTCCGGTGATCAAGGCATCAGCGCCAGAGGGTGCAAGTGCCGCAAAGTCCGGTAAGCTGTTTTCTGAAAGAGTCAGATGAGGCAATTCGACTCGACGAAAAAGTCCTGATCGCTCGAGGTCTGCCATGACAATCGCATCCACCGGGGTCGGAACCTGATCACGACCAGCAAATGGAGCAATCGCAATGGGGCGTTGAGTAAGGCCTACTCCTTGAATCTGAACACGAAACTGAGCATTGGCAACTGAAGACCAAGCGAGGTAGGAAAGAGTCAGAACTAGGATATGACGGATGAGGGGCAACATTTTTCTATTCATCACGGCACGATAATACAGGACAATCATGTCCCTTGAAATGAAAGGCCTGTTTCAAAGCAAAGTGTGGGTCATTCACCGAAGCACGATGTCGTAGGAATCAGGCGCCATTTGAGATTCGCTTTGTAACGAAATGTTTTTACCAATAAATTCACTCAACCCTGCTAGGTAGGCACTTTCTTCATCGAGGAACGCCTCAATCACTTTGGGGTTGGCCACGATTCGAAATTCGGCAGGTTGAAATGTTTTCGACTCTGTCAGAATTTCACGCAGAATGTCATAACAGACGGTCCTAACCGACTTGACCAAACCCCTTCCCTCGCACGTCGGACACACGTCACTCAGTGCACTTGCCAATGATTCACGGGTTCGCTTGCGGGTAAGCTCGAGCAAGCCAAGAGGAGAAAACTGTCCAACTGACGTTTTGACTCGATCCCGTGAAAGCTGTCTTTTCAGCTCGGTCAGAACTGAATCTTTGTGTTCAGGAACGGTCATGTCAATGAAGTCAACAATGACAATTCCACCCAAATTTCGCAAACGCAGCTGTCTTGCAATGGTTTGTGCCGCTTCCAAATTCGTTTTAAAAATGGTCTCGTCAAAGCTACGACTTCCAACGAACGCACCTGTGTTGACATCAATGGTGGTCATGGCCTCTGTCTGATCGAAAATTAAGTAACCACCCGACTTCAGTGAGACTTTGCGCGCCAATGCTCGGTTGATATCTTCGTCTACGTGGTGAAGATCAAAAACTGTACGTTCACCTGTGTGCAATACAAGTTTTTCTGTCAATCCAGGCGTGAAAATTTTTGAAAAAACCTGAAGACTGGCAAGTTGCTCTTTCGAGTCCACTCGGATGGTCAAAGTGCGTTGATTGGCCAAGTCTCTGAGAACGCGTTGGGCTAAATTCAAATCTTGATATAGCAATGAAGACGGCGCCTGAACTTTGCTTTTGCTTTCAATTTGTTTCCATGTGAGGCGAAGGTAACGGATATCTTCATTTAACTCCTCATCCGACGCATCCTCGGCATTGGTTCTGAGAATGAAGCCACCACCCTCATCTGCCGTTAGTTGGACCAGCCTGCTGCGCAATGCATCGCGCTGGTCCAATGGAATCTTTTGTGAAACGCCAATGTGATCATCTTTTGGCAAATACACGAGCTGTCTTCCGGCTATGCTGATTTGCGCAGTTAGTCGTGCCCCCTTCGACCCAATGGGATCCTTTAGGACTTGAACGACGATCACTTGTCCTTCATGCAACTGTTTCTCGATGGGAACTGGCTCATTGATGGTGTCGGCTTGATGTTTGGACCATGTTTTCGTACTGGATGGAAAATTTGATACAAGATCTGCTACGTGCAAAAACGCTGCCTTATCAAGGCCAATATCGATAAATGCCGACTGCATACCTGGAAGAACGCGTGTAACTTTGCCCAAGTAGATATTGCCAACCAAACCTTTTTCAAGCGTTCGTTCAATAAGAACCTCTTGAACTGCAGCATGCTCAACAACAGCAACTCGAGTTTCTTGCGGGGTCCAATTGATGAGAATTTCTTGATTCATATACATATTAAACAGGCGTATCAAGGCCCCATTGCAACAAGAGTTGTCGTGTTTCAAAAGCAGGCAGACCCATCACACCAGTGTAGCTACCTTGAATAGATTTAACCCAAAGTCCTGCGAGTCCTTGTATGCCATATGCTCCTGCTTTGCCAAATGGCTCTTGCGTTTGAATGTAGCGGTCAATATCCGAATCGCTGATTTCGCAGAATGAAACTGAAGTGCTTTGAACCATGCAATTGATGCGATCACCAACACCTAACGCGACAGCCGTATGAACCTGATGCACGTTACCAGAAAGCTTTTTGAGCATGTGACGAGCCTCCTCAGCATCTGCAGGCTTGCCCATCATTTCTAAACCCAACGCCACCGTCGTGTCTGCCACCAGAACAGGCCAATTTTCCAGAGATTCATCTTCAATCCGTTGAGCAGCATGAATCCATTTCAATCGAGTCACTCGCTCTACATAGTCAACGGGGTGTTCATGAGGAAAAGCCGATTCGAGAGATTCGGCAACATCTAGATCGGAAGGCAATAGGAGTTGAAAAGGGACTCGCCATAGCCTAAGTAATTCTTGGCGTCTGGGGCTTTGTGAGGCCAAGTAAATCATGCTTATTCTCGGTGGTAAGGGTGCTGTGTAAGAACAGACCATGCACGGTAAATCTGCTCAACCAGTAGCAGGCGGGCCATCGCATGGGGCAACGTCATGTGAGACAACCTCATGCGAACATCGCATTGTTGCTTCCACTCTGATTGAATGCCATCAGGGCCCCCTATCAAAAAAACAATGTCTCTGCCCTGCCCTTGCCATTGCTGAAACCGTTCAGCAAATTGGTGGGTGGTCCAGGCTTCCCCCCGTTCATCCAAGGCTACCGTCCATGCGCCTTTGGGAATGAGGCTTTCGAGCCTTGAGCGCTCAAGAGCCATCAATTGATCGACTGACTGACTGCCACGGAGAGGGGTTTTGATGGCCTTTATTTCAAAACGCCACTCAGGCGGCATTCGTTTGGCAAAGTCATGAATTCCTTCTTGAATCCAAGAAGGAATTTTTTGTCCTACGGCAACAATCAGAACGTGCATGCCAAGCTGGGTATTTCACTTACTTTTTGCTTGATGTTTTTTGTGCGGTTGAACGAGTTGATGCAGATGCAGCCCGCTTCACTGTAGGCTTGCTCACAGATTGAGTTGACTTCGTTACAGTTGCCGATGAGCTGCGTGTGGTTCGCTTGGTGGCCACCTTAACAGCAGGCTTTGCAGCGGTTTTGCGACTCGCAGGCTTAGAGGTAGTCGAAGTCGATGCAGATTTGGCTGTCGTTGCTTTAACTGGAGTTTTTTTGGTTCCAGCAACAGCAGGTTTTGCTTTTGCCGATTTAGGTTTGCTGGACGTGGCTTTAGCTAAAGCGGTTTTTCCATCTGGCTTGGCTGGTGCTGCGCTGCGTAGCTTAACCGGCTTTTCACCCCAAATTTCTTCAAGTCTGTAATAAGCTCGAATGGCCGGCTGCATGATATGAACCACAGCGGCCCCGCAATCAACGATGATCCACTCACCGTTTTCTTCACCTTCAATTCGAGGTTTGTCGAACCCCTCTTCTCGAACATCATCACGAACGCTTGCAGCCAATGCCTTTGTCTGTCGGTTGGAATTGCCGCTGGCAACAATCACTCGCTCAAACAAAGGCGAAAGGTGCTCGGTATTAAACACTTGGATGTCAATGGCTTTAACGTCTTCAAGTGCATTGACAATGCAGCGCTGCAAAACTTGGACTTGCTTTTTTTGCTGTGTTTCGGAAGTCATGTTGTTCCTGAATAAAGGTGATGTTCTGTAATGTAACTCTGAACAGTCGGTTCTAGCCAAGGGTGCTGTTGAACCTTGGTGTTGGTATTGCTGAGATCTTGACGCAAGATCGTTGAGCTTGCAGGATGAGGTTTGAATTTCATCCCAATTGGGGGTCGTTTGGAAGAGGTGCTAGTGCTTAGAGATGTAGAAGCAACAATTTCGTTGACAGGGTTGTCATCTCTCTGGGCAACGACAAATTGAGCCATTTCAAGCAATTCGCTCCAATTCTTCCAAGTTTTAAACAGCTTCCACTGATCTTGACCAACCAAAACTAACCAATGGCGATCAGGGTACTGAACTTTCAATGCGTGCAATGTGTCGACTGTGTAATTGGGCTTATCTTGTTTGATTTCAAAATCACTCACGTCAACCTGAAGGTCGGGCAGATGTGAAAAGGCCAACTCACACATGCGAAGTCGATGCTGTGCAGGTGTTTGTGTTGCTTCGCGATGGACGGCTTGACCGGTTGGCATGATCAACCATTGGCTTACTCCTAGTGATTTGGCAGCTTGAAGCAATATGTGTCGATGTCCCAGATGTGGAGGGTCGAATGCTCCGCCAAACAACCCTATGTTGGGAGAACCGCTCATGAGAGATGGAGCCAGTTTTTTCGCACCAAAAAATCGCTCATCAAATGCGCTTCAGGGGAGCCCAATTCGGGCTGGCGTTGATATGCCCAAGAAACCATCGGTGGCATTGACAGCAAAATTGACTCTGTTCGGCCTCCAGATTGCAATCCAAAATGAGTGCCACGATCCCATACGAGATTAAATTCAACGTATCTTCCTCGGCGAATCAGTTGATGTTCACGTTCACGCTCACCATAGACTTGATTTTGTCGTCTTTCCAAAATCGGCATGTAGGCGTCTAGAAAAGCATCTCCGACCGACCGGATCATGGCAAATCCTTGATCCATGCCAAGTTCAGAGAAATCGTCGAAAAATATTCCTCCCACTCCACGCTGCTCTTGGCGATGTTTGAGTGTGAAGTAGTCGTCACACCATGTTTTGAATTTTTTGTAATACCCCTGACCAAACGGTTCTACCGCATCGTGACAGGCTTGATGAAAATGAATGGCATCTTCTTCGAATCCGTAATAAGGGGTTAAATCCATGCCCCCGCCAAACCAAGCTACTGGCTCTGCGCCGCCTACGGGGTAGGCCACAATCATGCGAACATTCATGTGAACGGTGGGGACGTAGGGGTTACGTGGATGAAAAACCAACGATACACCGCACGCTTCAAACGGAGCGCCAGCCAGCTCTGGACGATGCTGAGTCGCAGAAGGTGGCAACGATGAACCGCGTACATTTGAATATCCACAACCTGCACGTTCAAAAACGGGCCCCTGCTCGAGAATTTGCGTGATGCCATTTCCCTGCAATTTTTCGTGAGCGGGCTTCTCCCAAGCGTCTGTGATGATCTCGCTTCCATCGCGTTTTTGAACCGCCTGCATGATGGAAGACTGAAGGTTTTGAAGATACAGACGAACCACGTCAGGATGGAAATTGCTCATACGATCAGTTTTTTTGGAGAGCACGAAAGCCGATGTCACAACGGTATTGTTTGCCGGTGAAATCTAGATCGTGGATGTGCGAATAGGCCAATTTTTGAGCTTGACTGACGTTGATGCCAAGCGCGGTGACGCAAGCGACACGACCACCATGGGTTACCAATTGCTTGGATTCATGGTCATACCGCGTTCCAGCGTGAAAAACCATCACGTCATTTGTTGGAACGTTTTGAATTTGAATTGGAACGCCGAGTTGTGGGCTTGCTGGATAGCCAGCCGCCGCCAATACCACTCCTAAAGCACATCGCTTGTCCCATTCAATTTCGACTTTGTCGAGTTGATCGTTAACTGCTGCGTCAAGAATGGGGACCCAATCCGATTTCATGCGCATCAGAATGGGTTGAGTTTCAGGATCACCCATGCGGCAATTGAATTCGAGTGTTTTGACTGTTCCGTTGGGGGATATCATGAGCCCTGCATACAAAAACCCAGTGAATGGAATGCCGTCTGACTTCATTCCTTGAACCGTCGGCCTGATGATTTCACGCATGACTTTGGCGTGGATTTCGGGAGTCACAACTGGCGCCGGAGAGTAGGCGCCCATGCCCCCCGTATTAGGACCCTTGTCTGCGTCAAGTAACCGTTTGTGATCTTGGCTACTGGCCAATGGCAATATGTTTCCTGCTCCATCGACCATGACCATGAAGCTCGCCTCTTCACCTTCGAGAAATTCTTCCACCACGACAAGTCCGCCACTTAGTGACAACATGTCATCAATGGCTTGATGGGCCTGGTCTAGGTTAGTGGCAACCACAACGCCCTTCCCAGCGGCCAAACCGTCTGCCTTGATCACAATAGGCGCACCTTGTTGTTCGACGTATTCATGCGCCAATGTAGCGTCTGAAAAGGTTTGATGGCTGGCAGTTGGAATGGAGTGCCTCACCATGAAGGACTTGGCAAATGCCTTCGAACTCTCTAATTGGGCGGCTTGCTGAGTGGGGCCAAAAATTTTTAGTCCTTGGGCTCTGAAGAGATCGACCACCCCTTGCGCCAGCGGTGCCTCAGGCCCAACCAATGTGAGATCGATGTGTTGTGAAACCGCCCACGCACATATATCTTCTGGAGTATTCAGGGCGATAGAAGTTAAGCGATGATCGGCTGCAGTTCCCCCGTTACCTGGGGCCACATACACCTGGGTGACTTTATTTGAGTGGGCAATTTTCCATGCCATGGCATGTTCTCGCCCACCGGAACCAATCACAAGTACCTTCATTCGGATTCATCCATCGAAGCGTTGTGGTAGACCTCTTGAACATCATCCAGGTCTTCGAGTGCATCAAGCAATTTGCGCATGCGAATGGTGTCATCCGAAGATAGCTCGATGCTGTTGTCAGCGCGCATGGTGACATCTGCCAATTCAGGTACCAGTTGCTTAGATACCAACAAGTTTTTGATGTGTTCGAAATCTGCGGGTGCGGTTAACACCTCTATAGATCCATCATCGTGAGTTATCACATCTTCAGCACCCGCATCAAGTGCTGCTTCCATCAGCGCATCTTCAGATACGCCAGGGGCGAAAAAAATTTGTCCACAATGCTTGAATTGAAATGAAACAGAACCATCGGTTCCAAGGTTTCCTCCATATTTGGAAAAAGCATGTCGAACTTCGGCAACTATGCGAACTTTGTTGTCTGTCATGGTATCAACCATGACGGCTGCTCCACCAATTCCATAGCCCTCATATCGAATTTCTTCGTAGTGAACGCCTTCAAGGTTTCCTGTGGCTTTGTCGATGTTGCGCTTGATGTTGTCGGCAGGCATGTTAGCTGCCTTTGCCTTTTCAACCGCTAATCGTAAACGGGGGTTGGAACTGAGGTCACCTCCCCCTTGCCGGGCCGCAACCATGATTTCTCGGATGATTCGGGTCCAGACTTTGCCGCGTTTTTCGTCTTGGCGACCTTTGCGGTGTTGAATATTCGCCCATTTGCTGTGTCCAGCCATGATCCCCTCGCACAATCACAAAAGATGTGATTTTAATGGGGGGATCATGCAGGAATGGCTTTATTCAACGAGATCGTGAGATTCTTCTTGACGATTTCGCCCATCTTTGTTGGATTGGGTCTGTATATCGAGATGAGTCTGGCCATCTTCGAGGATGTCGACCGTGAGCCGACCCCCTTGGGTTAGACGACCAAACAAGAGTTCATCGGCCAATGCTTTGCGAATCGTATCTTGAATCAAACGCTGCATGGGGCGAGCACCCATCAATGGGTCAAACCCCTTTTTGGCTAGATGTTTACGTAAGGCATCGGTGAAAGTGACTTCGACACGTTTCTCGGCCAACTGTTGCTCTAACTGCAATAAGAACTTGTCAACCACACGCAAAATGACAGGCTCATCCAAAGGTTTGAAGCTGACAATCGCGTCAAGCCTGTTGCGAAACTCTGGGGTAAAGAGCCGTTTGATATCCGCCATTTCATCGCCAGACTCTCTGGCGGTGGTGAAACCTATGGTTGATTTTGAAATGGTTTCAGCACCTGCATTGGTGGTCATGATGATGATCACATTGCGGAAATCAGCTTTGCGTCCGTTGTTGTCGGTCAATGAACCATGGTCCATCACCTGCAACAATACGTTGAAAATGTCGGGGTGTGCCTTTTCAATTTCGTCTAGCAACAGCACACAATGAGGCTTTTTGGTGATGGCTTCTGTCAACAAGCCACCTTGATCAAAGCCAACATAGCCCGGAGGGGCGCCGATCAGTCGACTAACGGCATGTCGTTCCATGTATTCACTCATGTCGAAACGTAACAGCTCGACGCCGAGGATGTAAGCCAACTGCTTGGCCGCTTCGGTTTTGCCGACCCCAGTAGGACCAGAAAATAAGAAAGAACCGATCGGTTTATCGGTTTTGCCAAGGCCAGAACGCGCCATTTTGACCGCCGATGCAAGCACATCTAAAGCGGGATCTTGACCAAATACGACTGATTTCAGGTCACGATCGAGTGACTGCAACTTCGAGCGGTCATCGGAAGAGACATTGGCCGGCGGAATGCGTGCAATTTTGGCCACGATGTCTTCGATGTCGCCCTTGCTGATGGTTTTTTTGCGCTTGTTGGCAGGCAGTATGCGTTGTGCAGCACCAGCCTCATCAATCACATCAATGGCTTTGTCAGGGAGCTGTCGATCGTTGATGTACTTGGCAGAAAGCTCGGCAGCAGCTTGCAATGCAGAGTGTGAATACCGTACTTGATGGTGCTCTTCAAACCGAGACTTAAGGCCCTTGAGAATATCTACCGTTTGGCCAACAGTGGGTTCGGCGACATCGACTTTCTGGAAGCGGCGTGACAAAGCTGCATCTTTTTCGAAAATGCCTCTGAACTCAATAAATGTGGTGGCACCAATGCATTTCAGTGCACCGCTTGAGAGCGCTGGTTTGAGCAGATTGGATGCATCTAAAGTACCCCCGGAGGCCGCTCCAGCGCCAATCAAGGTGTGAATTTCATCGATAAACAGGATGGCATGAGGTTTGTCTTTAAGCGCCTTTAACACGGCCTTGAGACGCTGCTCAAAATCGCCGCGGTATTTGGTTCCTGCCAGAAGTGCGCCCATGTCTAGGGCGTAGACCACTGCCTCAGATAGCACTTCAGGAACACTGGATTGCGTGATGCGCCAGGCGAGCCCCTCAGCAATGGCTGTTTTTCCAACACCAGCTTCACCAACCAACAGAGGGTTGTTTTTGCGTCGACGACACAGAATCTGAATAACTCGCTCAACTTCGATTTCGCGCCCGATCAGTGGATCAATCTTTCCCTCAGCTGCTGCTCGATTGAGGTTGAGGGTGTATTGATCAAGGGGAGATGCCTTTTCTTGAGATTTTTCTTGAGTCGCCGCGCTTTCATCAGCTTCTGGCACATCGCCAGATGAAGGTGAATTGGGTGAGTCAGGTGCTTCTCCCTTGCGTATGCCATGAGCCATGAAGTTGACCACATCCAACCTGGCGACACCCTGCTGGTGCAAATAGTAAACAGCATGTGAATCTTTTTCGCCGAAAATGGCCACCAACACGTTGGCGCCTGTGACTTCTTTTTTGCCATTCCCTGTTGACTGCACATGCATGATGGCGCGCTGAATCACTCGCTGAAAACCAAGTGTCGGTTGGGTGTCTACATCATCAGAGCCAGCAACCGTTGGGGTATTGTCTTTGATGAAATGAGTGAGTGACTTGCGCAGTGACTCGATGTCAGCAGCGCAAGCTTTAAGCACCTCTGAAGCGCTGGGATTGTCAAGCAATGCCAGCAATAAATGTTCAACGGTAATAAATTCGTGTCGTTGCTGTCGGGCTTCAACAAAGGCCATATGCAGACTGACTTCAAGTTCTTGTGCAATCATCTTAGTCTCCTGTGTTGCATTACGCGTCTGCGGTGGGTTCCATGATGCACTGAAGGGGGTGACCCTGTTGACGTGCCATCGATAAAACTTGTTCAACTTTTGTGCTGGCAATGTCTCGCGGGAAAACGCCACAAATGGCCTTGCCTTCGAGATGAATTTTTAACATGATATGAGTGGCACTTTCACGATCCTTGTGAAAGTATTCTTGCAAAACTAAAACCACAAATTCCATCGGGGTAAAGTCATCATTGAGCATGACGACTTGATATCTTCGTGGAGGTTTGGTTTTCCATGTCACCCTCTCCAGCACCAACGCTTCATCTGGAGCCGATGAATTGTTTTTCAAGGGTTCTGGATTGGATTGTTTGGGTTTTTTAGGCGTACTCATGAACAAGCATCAATTCTTGGTTAAATGTTATCTCGTATTTTGATGTTCATGGTGAGGACAAGAAAAAACCCCTGATGAGCCGACCCATCAGGGGTTTGATGTCACCAAACCGAGTCACCCCGGCGTTTAGATTACATGTGGTCGATCATGACCTGACCAAAGCCTGAGCAGCTCACCTGTGTGGCACCGTCCATGAGACGAGCAAAGTCATAGGTGACTTTCTTGCTTTGTATTGATTTTTCCATCGAGCTGATGATGAGGTCAGCAGCTTCTGTCCAGCCCATGTGACGCAGCATCATTTCAGCAGAGAGAATTTCTGAGCCAGGATTCACATAATCTTTGCCTGCGTATTTAGGAGCCGTACCGTGCGTGGCCTCAAAACAGGCCACCGAGTCAGACAAGTTAGCTCCTGGTGCAATGCCAATGCCACCCACTTGAGCAGCAAGCGCGTCAGAGATGTAATCGCCGTTCAGGTTCAAAGTGGCAATAACAGAGTATTCTGCGGGGCGCGTCAGAATTTGCTGCAAAAACGCGTCAGCGATGGCATCCTTGATGACGATGTCATTGCCTGTCTTGGGATTTTTGAATTTGCACCATGGTCCGCCATCAATCGGTTCGGCACCAAATTCGCGCTGAGCCAGTGCATAGGACCAGTCGCGGAAGCCGCCTTCGGTGAATTTCATGATGTTGCCCTTGTGCACGATCGTTACACTGGGCTTGTCGTTGTCAATGGCGTATTGAATTGCTTTGCGCATCAAGCGCTCGGTGCCTTCCATCGATACGGGCTTGATGCCAATGCCGGAGCTTTCGGGGAAGCGAATTTTGGTGACGCCCAGTTCTTCCTGCAAGAATTTGATGATCTTTTTGGCTTTGTCCGTTTGTGCTTGGTACTCGATACCGGCATAAATGTCTTCGGAGTTTTCACGGAAGATCACCATGTTGACTTTTTGTGGCTCCTTAACGGGGGAAGGAACGCCATCAAAGTACTGGACAGGGCGCAAACAAACGTAAAGATCAAGTTCTTGACGCAAGGCAACGTTGAGTGAACGAATGCCTCCCCCAACAGGAGTGGTCAAGGGACCTTTGATAGAGACAACGTATTCGCGAAGTGCCTCTAACGTTTCGGCAGGCAACCATACGTCTGGACCGTAGACCTTGGTTGATTTCTCGCCTGCATACACTTCCATCCAATGGATTTGACGCTTTCCGGCGTATGCCTTTTTAACAGCAGCGTCGACCACCTTAATCATCACAGGGGTGATATCAAATCCGGTTCCGTCGCCTTCGATGTAAGGAATAATGGGTTGGTCGGGTACATTGAGAGAAAAATCAGCGTTAACGGTGATTTTTTGACCTTGTGCGGGCACTTTGATATGTTGATACATGATGGACAGTCTCCGTAAACCGGGTTGTGATTAAGTCTTTCTTATTCTAACCCTCAGCCTTCGCTGAACCTGACAAATTGGACCTCTGAAACACGATGTTTTCGTATACAGTTTTTTTGAGATGGTGGCAAATCCGAGGGGCTCGCTGGTTAGCAGTGATCTCATGCTTGCTCGCGGTTTCGTATGAAGTGCGTGCTCAAGAAGTGTTGCCCATGGTTGAACTGAAGGTGGGGCATCATGTTGTGAAAGCGGAACTGGCTTCGACGCATGAGCAACATGAAAGGGGCCTCATGCAGCGCCCCTCCCTTCCAGACAATACTGGCATGCTGTTCGTATTTGACAGGCCTCAAGCGGTGTGCTTTTGGATGAAGAACACTTGGATTCCTTTGACGGCAGCGTTCATGCTTGACGATGGAACTGTCAGTCAATTGGCACACATGAGCCCCAATAGTGAACAAGCGCATTGCTCACGTATTCCAGTGCGGTATGTACTCGAAGTGAACCAAGGATGGTTTGAAATACGGCGCCTAGGTCCTGGCGTGAGGTTTGAGGGTGGCCCCTTTCAAGGGAGCCACCAGTAGCGCATTAGGCAAAATTGCGGTTTGCGAAGTCCCAATTCACCAACTTGTCAAAAAACACTTCCAAGAACTTGGGACGTGCGTTGCGATAGTCGATGTAGTAAGCGTGTTCCCATACATCGACCGTCAGCAATGCTTTATCTGTCGTGGTAAGGGGTGTGCCCGCCGGGCCTGTATTGACAATGTCGAGCGAGCCGTCTGCCTTTTTCACAAGCCAAGTCCAACCAGAACCAAAGTTTCCTACTGCAGACTTGGTGAATGCCTCTTTGAATGCCACGTAGGAACCCCACTTGGCATTGATGGCATTGGCCAAAGCACCAGTTGGCTCACCACCTCCGTTGGGCTTCATGCAACTCCAAAAAAACGTATGGTTCCACACTTGGGCGGCGTTGTTGTAAATGCCCCCGCTGGACTGACGAACAATCGACTCCAAATCCATGGATTCGAATTCAGTACCCTTTTGCAAGTTGTTGAGGTTATTGACATAAGCGGCATGGTGTTTGCCATGGTGAAACTCTAAAGTTTCACGACTGTAGTGTGGTTCTAGTGCGTCAATGCCGTAGGGCAGCGAAGGAAGAGCATGCTCCATCAGTTTCTCCAAAGTGTGGTTAATTCAGTCATCCATTCTAGGCAAGTTTGAAGACCCATTGGGGTTCACGGTCATCCGATGCGAGCCATCACCAAATTGGACATGTACTTGCTGTTCTGCCTTCAAATGGGCCGCGTGTGTTACCAAATGACCTTCCTTGTCGCTCACCATTGCGTATCCCCGTTCCAATACCCTTTGAGGGTGCAAACTTTGTAATGTGGTGGCGTACCCATGGAGGAGCATTTGTTGTTGATGTCGGAATGATTTCACGGACCGAATCATGTTTGATTGACATTCATCCAATCGCAGTTGATGGCGTATCAAGTGACGGTTGGGTTGCGCCAGTCTAAAACTCAGTGTCTCCAATTCGCCTCTCATACGTTGGCTTTTCTGTTCAAGAGCAGTCATGATGACACGACCCACCTGATCCAAATGCTTGCGTTCATCTGCCATAGATGTACAACACAATTCTGCGGCAGCGGTAGGCGTTGGAGCTCTGAGATCTGCCACGAAGTCAGCAATGGTGAAGTCAGTTTCATGTCCGACTCCGCAAATCACCGGGACTGAACTGTTGGCGATGGCATACGCCAAGCGTTCGTCGTTAAAAGACCAAAGATCTTCGATGCTTCCCCCTCCCCTGACGAGCAAAATCGTTTCGACAGATCCTGCTGTCGGATCTCGAAAAGCCTGCGCAGATTGCAGCGCTGCCACTAGTGACGACGCTGCACTGACGCCTTGTACAGGAGAGTGGAAAATGGTGACATGGACATATGGAACCCGTCGCTGCAAAGTCACACAGACGTCCTTAAGAGCAGCCGCTTCAAGCGATGAAACAATAGCGATGTGCTGTGGATGTTGTGGGATTGGCTTTTTTTTGGCAGGGTCAAACAAACCTTCAGTTTGGAGGCGTTTTTGCAGCTCGAGAAATCTTTCGTACCATTGTCCCTGACCCGTACTGCTGAGTGATTCAACAATGAGTTGCAACTCACCACGTGCTGGATATATGTCTAACTTTCCAGTCACCCTGACCCAATCGCCCTCCTTGGGTGTTTTGTCAAGATAGGCAGCTTGTCTTCTAAACATCGCGCAGCGCAACTGACCGCTTTCATCCTTTAACACGAAGTAGCAATGACCACTTGAAGCAGTCGTCCACGAACTGACCTCTCCCTCAACTTGAACGGGGTTGAAACGCCCAGAAATTGCGTCTCCGATGGCCAAAATAAGGCTACCAACGGCCCAAACTCTGTGATTTTCGTCACGTTTCATATCAGAAGCCCCGTCATTTCAAAGATTCACCACCATGAGACATCCACATTTAGCGTCAAATAAGGCCTTGGCCATAGATGCGCCATCCAAAGCCCTATTTTTTTTGTAACCTACTGAATTTAAAAGATAAAAAATTGAACAAATTTCAAGCAATGTAAGTTTGGCGAGGGTTTTCCTCAGAATATGATGGTTCAAAAGCGCTTGTCCACAAAGTTATCCACAGAATCTGGGGATACGATCGTGGTGAGACTCCTTTGACATCTGACACCCGGAACTGACGCTGCTTTTTTGCGATGATACCGCTCCAACTTCAACAACGACTGACTTCAAACTTGATGTCCGCATGGAAGACCAGGCGACATCCATTGGTTTGGTTGTTGCTACCATTGGCGACTCTTTATGCAATATGGGCGAATTGGAAAAAAGGTAGGTCACGGGCCCATCTTCGTCAGTTGAAACTGCCCAGCAAGCCGCAAATATGGGTGGTTGGAAATTTATGGGTTGGGGGTGCTGGGAAAACGCCATTGGTTTGCGAGATAGCGCAACGAGCCGTTTCAAACGGCATGCAAGTAGCCCTTATCTCTAAAGGGTACGGTACACAGCAACAAGAATCACGTCTGGTTCATCCAAGTGACACCCCCGAATCGGTGGGTGATGAGCCGCTTTGGTTGGCCAGGACAACAGGGCTCCCTGTTGTCGTGGGTCCTAACCGTGCCGTGTCGATCGATTTGTTGATGTCCACAAATCCAGATTTGGACTTGATTATTTGTGACGATGGTTTATTGAATGCGCAACTGGTGCGGCACCGAGAAATTGTGGTTCTTGATGAACGCGGATTGGGCAATCGTTGGTGTATTCCAGCAGGACCGTTGCGCATGCCCTTTGATCGACACCCGTTTATGCCAGGAGCCTTGCGAACTTGGGTCATGAGCACTTCGTCTCAATCGCAGCATCAAGCATCGCCAAGGGACGAACTTCAGCTGCCATGGTGCGAAGTTCATCGTGAATTAGCTGATCATTTGTACTCCTTAGAACATCCAGAGCAAACCGTTCGTGTTACTGAATTGAGTTCGAGCTCAGTTGCTGCATTTGCGGGAATAGCTAAACCAGAGATTTTTTTTGACATGCTGGTTGCTGCTGGATTGCATTTGAAATTGCGCATTTGTTACCCCGATCATCGCTGTCCTGACGGCGATACCCCACACCCATGGGGCGATGCAAATATTTGGATTTGCACTGCAAAGGACGCAGTCAAGTTACATGACTTGCCTCAAGCGGTTCGAAACAAAATCTGGGTTGCATCTTTAAAGCTGCACGTGAGTGACAGCTTGTGGAAGAATTTGAACCTCAACTAGAAATAAGGCGATTGCCACATGGATACGAAACTTCTTGAGCTTTTGGTGTGTCCTTTGACCAAGGGGCGCTTGGTATGGAAACGAGAATTGAATGAGCTTTGGTCGCAAGGTGCGGGTCTAGCCTTCCCTGTTCGTGACGGCATTCCCCTTCTTCTGGAAGGTGAGGCACGTGAATTGAGCGAAGTTGAAATGAACGAATTGAGAGCTCTTGCCACTGTATGAGTTTTCATGTTTTGATCCCAGCTCGATTGGCATCGTCGCGGTTGCCTTCAAAACCGTTAGCCGATATCGGGGGTGCACCCATGGTGGTGCGTGTGGCACAGCGCGCTCTTTTGTCTGGTGCACAGTCTGTATGTGTGGCTGCAGATGACATCTCTATTGTTGATGCATGCAACCGGCACCATATTCGAGCCATTCTCACAGACCTTGATCATCCCAGTGGCAGTGATCGATTGGCCCAAGCGTGCGATATCTTGAACTTGGATGCCGACGCAGTGGTGGTGAATGTTCAAGGTGACGAACCTCTGATCGAACCAGAGCTGATTCATTCTGTTGCCGAGTGCTTGATAGCTGATCCTTTATTGGGAGTTGCCACTGCCGCCACTCCAATAGAGACGACTGAAGATTGGTTTAACCCAAACGTCGTGAAGGTGGTTTTGTCAAATGCTGAACGCGCCTTGTATTTCAGCCGCAGCCCCATCCCTTACTGGAGAGATGGCTCCATTGGGAGTAAGGAGCGTTTACCCATTGCGTTGCCCACTTCATTGGATCAACCCGTTTTACGCCACATTGGTATTTATGCATATCGTGTTCAGGCGTTGAAACAGTTTTCCAATTGGCCCTCATGCGCACTGGAAAAGACGGAAGCCTTGGAACAACTGCGTATTCTTTGGCAGGGTCAATCTATCCAAGTGGTTGTGACACCCCAAAGTCCGTATCCTGGCGTTGACACCCCTTCAGATTTGGAGCGCATCAGGAATGTGTGGCGTAAGCTTCACGAATAAGTTGACGTGATATGCTCACCATGAGCTCCGGGGTGTATACCCTTTGGCAGAATTTTTGATATCCGAGGATAGACATGAGACTCATACTTCTGGGCGCACCTGGCGCTGGCAAAGGCACACAAGCTGCATTTATCTGTCAAAAATACGGCATTCCTCAAATTTCGACCGGAGACATGCTCCGTGCCGCTGTTAAAGCTGGTACGCCATTGGGACTTGAAGCCAAAAAAGTGATGGATTCGGGTGGACTGGTGAGTGATGACATCATCATTGGCTTGGTCAAAGATCGCATTGCTCAATCCGACTGTGCCAACGGTTTTTTGTTTGATGGATTTCCTCGCACCATCCCACAGGCACAAGCCATGCGGGATGCAGGCGTTAAGTTAGATGTGGTGTTGGAAATTGATGTGCCCTTTGCATCCATTATTGAGCGCATGGGCGGACGTCGAGTCCATGTGGCGAGTGGTCGAACGTATCATGTCAAATTCAACCCTCCTAAAGTGGCGGGAGTCGACGACGAAACGGGTGAACCCCTGATTCAGCGCGATGACGACAAAGAAGAAACCGTCCGCAAGCGCCTTGAAGTGTACGATGCCCAAACTCGTCCGTTAGTTGATTACTATTCAAGCTGGGCTCAACAGGATGCTGCTCACGCGCCCCGGTACCGAGCCATCAAGGGCGAAGGCTCCGTTGACGAAATCACAGCACGCGTGTTTGAGGCGCTTAGCGCATAAATGCCAGTTCCAGCATCATCCATACCCGGGCTTTGCTGGCATTGAAGTAACTCCAATCAGCCCATTCTTCTGGATGGGCTGAATTCATTGGAGTACCGTGTGGGCACCTTGAAACCCAGGCCACTGGAATTTTTTTGATGATCGCTGCATGCAGCGATATATCCAAGGCCTTATTCCATGTGCCGTTGCCCGTGCACTCCACAATCAAACCCTGAACACCCGACTCGATCATGGAGTTCGTGGTTCTAGGATCGGCGCATGCACCACTTCGTATCACCTCAACCCAAGGTTGAGCTTCTGGCCAATTCGATAACGAAGAAATTCCTCTGACATGCATCGCGTGGATTGATGGCGGGACTTTTACGCCACCAGCGGTTGCGCTGCTACTGGCTTGCCAATCCAGCGATTGAATTTGCCAAGTAGCCGTTGGGGAACCGTTGCGAGATCCAATCGCTTGAATGTCCAATGGATGGTTCTTTTGAACTTGGTCTGCGCGCCATACCTGCTGAGCAGCCGACACCCACACTTGAGGTTGGAGCTCTTGGGCGTGAACGGCCCATCTGCAAGCTTGCGACAAATTGGCTGGCCCGTCTGCTTGAGGATGGTCTGCAGGCCTCATCGCGCATGTGAGGGTGATGCTCTTGGTCCATCTTGAGTCATGTTGCATCCACCAATCAAGCATGGCTGCAGTTTCTTCAATGGTATCGGTGCCATGCGTGATCAATATAGAACCCGATTGCTCGAGCTGTTGCAAACGATCAACCGCAAGAACCAGCAATTTCCAGTTATTCCAATTCATGTCCTTGCTGTCAATTTGCATGATTTGCTCAGAATCGATGAGCCAATTGCTGGGCATCTGATCGTTCATCGAGGTAAGCAAAGACGCTATAGAGTGCTTTGCCGCTGTGTAGGGTGCATGGGCAGCCGCTGGCATATCTGTTGTGCTGGACTGGTTGAGGGAACCTGCAATGGTTCCACCTGTACCCAACACCCACAATGTCTGATTTTTCATACGTTTAGCTTGCCATTCTTAAAAAACTGGTTAAAAATACAGTTGCTGTTTATTTGTACAGGAATATCAACATGTCTACCCTGCCCCTGACTGCACGCCAAACCCAAGTGCTTGAATACATTCAAAAGCATCTTGCAGCACATGGCGCTCCTCCTACAAGAGTTGAAATTGCGGCTGCACTTGGATTCAAGTCAGCCAATGCTGCAGAAGAACATTTGCAAGCCCTGGCGCGCAAAGGTGCAATTCAGCTGATCAGTGGTGCCTCCAGAGGCATACGACTCAAAAATCATTCTGAATCTCCTCACACCAAGCCTCAAGCAGCCAATGAGCAAGGCGACTGGATGCAAAGTTTAACGGGTATGCTGCCCGGGTTCGAGCAAATGCATTTGCCTCTGGTTGGACGGGTAGCTGCTGGCAACCCCATATTGGCGCAGCAGCATGTCGATGAAATTCGCAGTCTGCCTGTTAGCCTTTTTGATCGAAAACCGCATTTTCTGTTGCGTGTCAAAGGCATGTCGATGCGTGATGCGGGAATTCTCGATGGTGACTTATTGGCGGTTCGTTCTCAGACAGTAGCCCAAAATGGTCAGATTGTGATTGCCAGAATCGACGACGAGGTCACAGTGAAGCGCTATTTTCGAGAGGGTCATGGAGTCATTCGTTTAAAAGCGGAAAACCCTGAATTCCAAGACATTTTGGTATCACCTGGTGCTGAATTCCAAATCGAAGGGGTGATGGTGGGCCTCATTCGATCGGCCACCTGATCCAAGTGTATTGAATGAGGGCACAATGTCTACCCTATGAACATTGTGATCCTCGATGACTTCCAAGACGCCGTCCGCAAATTGGCGTGTGCCAGCAAACTCAGTGACTTACCTGCACGTGTATATACCAACAACGTCAAAGGGGTCGCGCAACTGTCTGTCCGTCTTCGAGATGCACAAATATTGGTCCTGATTGGCTCTCGTACCGAAATTACTGCTCCTCTTCTAGACAAACTCAACAAGCTAAAGCTGATTGTTCAAGTGGGGCAAGTAGGCCCTCATTTGGATGTCAATGCGTGCTCCGAACGCGGGATTGCTGTCGCTTGTGGTAATTCTGACCCTTACCCAATGGCTGAAATGACTTGGGCGGCCATCATGAGCGCCATGCGACGGTTGCCTCAGTACATCGGCAACCTCAAACATGGTGCTTGGCAACAGTCAGGGTTGAAGTCCTTGGCCATGCCTTCTAACTTTGGACTTGGTCAACGATTACGTGGCAAGTGCTTGGGTATTTGGGGCTATGGACGTGTGGGATCTTTGGTTGCAAATTACGCCAAGGCGTTTGGATTAAACGTCTTGGTTTGGGGGGGCGAGAATTCGTTGTCTCGAGCACATGCCGATGGATTGCGCTGCGCTCCAAGCAAGGAGATTCTGTTCCAACAGTCAGACATTTTGTCCTTGCACTTGCGACACCAAATCGAAAACAAGGAAATCGTCCAGGCACAAGATTTGGCGTTGATGAAGCCCACATCGTTGCTGGTCAACACCGCATCCCCCTGGTTGATTTCGCAAGACGTCTTGGTCACCGCGTTAAATCGCGGACGTCCTGGAATGGCCGTGTTAGACGTTTTTGAAAACGAGCCTTTGTTGCAAGGCAATGCCCTGCTCAGGCTCGAAAATTGCATTTGTTTGCCGCACATCTCTGATGTTGAAATTGAGCAATATGAAGCATTGTTTTCAACAGCGTTTGATCAAATCATCAGCTATGTCAAAGGCACCCCAACAGGCCTTCTCAACCCTGGCGTCCTCTACGGTCGACGTTCTTGATTCCGATAAAAGCGCAGAGGTTGCTCGTTTAACGCTTGCAGTCGTTTGCTATCGTTCAAGACCGAGTTTTTGAGACTTCCCACGACGTGCATTTCGCAAGCTTTGCAGTCAAACGTCAGGGTTAGCTTTTCTTTTCCGTTGACCAGCATCATGGGCTCAGCTCTTACTTGCCCTTGAACCCCAATCACCCCTTTGGCTTGTTTGGGGCATAAACTCATGCTAAATCGCACGCAATGCTTGGTAATCATCAGAGAAACCTCGCCCAACTCCTGATGGCTTTCGTAGGCTGCATCTATCCACTGTACGCCGTGCTTGCGATAAAAATCATGCGCCTTGTGGTTGTAGACATTAGCCAAATAGCTCAGGTGGTTTTCTGGATAAATTGCTAAGGGCTGAGATTCAGGGTTGCGACGATGACGAATCAGTGATGCCTTTCTCGCTTGATCCAGATCCTCCATCAATTCGCGACGACAGGCATTGAGTTCGGAGACGCGAATGAACCAGTTCGAATCACCGTGCACCTGGATGTCATGAACATGATAAATAGAGCCGCCCCATTTCGATAACGACTCACATAAGGTGGACTTCGCCTTGGATGGCTGTGTTGCTACGGGAGCATCGGGCCACTCCCAAGTACGATCCACTTGATGACCATGGTCGTCTATCGCTTGGATATCAATTTGTGGCTTGTTGGCGTTGATCCAGACATTAAGCCTCACGCCAACCGATCTTGTCGCTGAAGGTTTTTCAAGCTGTCTCACCCAATGCATGTCTCGATTACGCCGGAGCAACATTTGAGGTTTGATGTTGGCATGACTGCTCATCGGGTCTTTGGGCCAGACTCGCCAGCGCGAGAAGGAAGCGCTTGGATCAAGCACATGATCCCAGTTCACAAGAACCTCAGGATCAATACATTCGACTCGATTGAGTGCAAGACCCTGCAATTGTCCCTGTGTATCGAGATAAGTCAGGCCATCACCATTTGACAACGATGCTTGAACCAAAACCTCTATGGAGTCGTGATGGATGGACTCTACCCACCCCAACATAATGCCAGCGTGTTTGGGGGTGTCAAAGGCTCCAATGTCTGACTTGCGACCGTTAACAAAGTAATCAGTAGCGCCACGATTGAAGTTTTGGTCAGGGTCTGGTGTAAACGACAGTTCAACATGGCCATGAGAAGACGGTTGAAGATCAGGTTTTTGTTCAAGTAGATCATCAATGAGCCTTCGGTAATGACCCGTGATGTTCTTGACGTAGGCCATATCTTTGTATCGCCCTTCAATTTTGAATGAACGAACGCCTGCTTGAATCAGTGCTGCGAGATTGTCTGACTGATTGTTGTCTTTAAGAGATAACACGTGCTGATCATGTGCAACGACACGTCCCTGAGCATCCAGCACTTGATAAGGCAAGCGACAAGCTTGTGAGCAGTCACCACGATTGGCGCTGCGACCTGTATGCGCATGGCTAATGAAACATTGCCCGCTATACGCCACGCACAAAGCACCATGAACAAAAAATTCTATGGCGCAGCGATCGGGATCAGTGGCTTGCCTAATGGCAGAGATTTGCTCTAAGGTAAGTTCTCGTGCAAGCACCAATTGGCTAAATCCGACGTTCTGCAGAAATTGGGCCTTTTCAGGCGTTCGAATGTCGCACTGAGTGCTGGCATGTAAATCAATGGGGGGAATATTGAGTTCCAACAAACCCATGTCTTGGACAATGAGCGCGTCAACTCCTGCATCATATGCTTGCGTGATTAATCGCTGCGCTTGTTCAAGTTCATCGTCACGAAGAATGGTGTTGAGTGTGAGAAATACCCTGGCATGGTAGCGATGAGCGAATTCAACGAGTTTAGAAATATCGTTGATTTCGTTGCTGGCATTGGTTCTCGCCCCAAACGAAGGCCCCCCAATGTACACAGCATCTGCCCCATGCAAAATAGCCTCTTTGGCAATTTCTACATCTCGCGCGGGAGCTAACAGTTCAATTAGATGACGATTGAGTGGCATTTGAGTTTAGAAAGCATGGTTGTCGAGGCTACAATAGCACCTTCGTCGGAGCGTAGCGCAGTCTGGTAGCGCATCTGTTTTGGGAACAGAGGGTCGTAGGTTCGAATCCTATCGCTCCGACCATTCACCCATTCATGGGTTATGGCAAATACCCAAGCCGTATCCAATCTGCCCGTAGCTCAGTTGGATAGAGCAACGGCCTTCTAAGCCGTGGGTCGGGGGTTCGATTCCCTCCGGGCAGGCCAAACGCTCAGTCCAACTGACCAAGGTCACGCACAGCACCTTTGTCTGCTGACATGGCCAACTTGGCATAGGCTTTTAGAGCCGCTGAGACTTTTCGTGGGCGTGCTTTTTCTGGTTTCCATCCCAACTGATCTTGGCGTTGTTTGCGCTGTGCAAGCTCAGACTCTGAGATCAACAAATCGATGCGACGCTGCGGAATGTCAATTCGAATCTTGTCGCCATTTTGAACCAATCCAATGGCGCCACCTGCAGCGGCCTCTGGAGATACGTGTCCAATAGATAAACCTGAGGTTCCGCCAGAAAAACGGCCATCCGTGAGCAAAGCACAGGCCTTGCCCAGACCCTTAGACTTGATGTAGGAAGTGGGATATAACATCTCTTGCATGCCGGGACCACCTCGAGGACCCTCGTAGCGAACGATCACGACATCGCCTGCTTTGACCAGATCTCCCAGTATGTTGGCGACGGCTTCATCTTGCGATTCGGTGACATGTGCAGGCCCTTCAAACACCAACAGGCTGTCATCGACGCCAGCTGTTTTGACAACACAACCGTTTTCAGCCAAGTTACCAAACAAGACTGCCAAGCCACCCTCAAGCGAATACGCATGTTCAATGGCACGAATGCAACCTGTTTTTCGATCTTGATCCAGTTGTAAATAACGCTTGGATTGGCTAAATGCGACTTGTGTAGGAACTCCGCCTGGCGCCGCCTTGTAAAACTCGTGCACGCGTGCATCTTGGGTCACCATGATGTCCCATTGAGCAAGTGCATCACCCAAGGTGGGCGCATGAACGGTCGGAACATCCACATGCAATTTTCCTGCACGGGCCAATTCACCCAAAATTCCAAAAATGCCCCCTGCCCGATGCACATCTTCAATGTGATATTTTTGTGTGTTGGGTGCAACTTTGCATAGCTGTGGCACCGACCGTGACAACCGGTCGATGTCTTTTAAAGTAAACGGAATCTCAGCCTCTTGGGCAATCGCCAACAAATGCAAAATTGTGTTGGTGGACCCCCCCATGGCAATATCAAGGGTAATGGCATTTTCAAAGGCCTTGAAACCAACTGAACGGGGCAAAACTGAAATATCGTTTTCTTGGTAATAACGACGAGTCAGTTCGACAATTTGATGCCCTGCCTTCTTGAACAAGTATTCGCGGTCTGCATGCGTAGCAACCACGGTGCCGTTGCCAGGCAACGACAATCCCAAAGCTTCGGTCAAACAGTTCATGGAGTTAGCCGTGAACATGCCGGAGCAAGAACCACAAGTTGGGCAAGCAGAACGCTCCACCGCCGCCACGGTGTCGTCTTCCGCCTTGGGGTCTGCTGCTAACACCATGGCATCAATCAAGTCAATTTTGTGTTCGACTGCAGCCGATTTTCCAGCCTCCATCGGACCGCCTGATACAAAAATAACAGGAATATTGAGTCGCATGGCAGCCATGAGCATGCCGGGGGTGATTTTGTCGCAGTTGCTGATGCACACCATGGCGTCTGCGCAGTGGGCATTGACCATGTATTCAACAGAGTCTGCAATGATGTCCCGGCTGGGCAATGAATACAGCATGCCGTCATGGCCCATGGCAATCCCGTCATCGACTGCAATGGTGTTGAATTCCTTGGCCACACCGCCAGCTTTTTCAATTTCGCGCGCCACCAACTGCCCTAAATCTTTGAGGTGAACGTGACCAGGGACAAATTGTGTGAAAGAGTTGACAACCGCAATAATGGGTTTGTTGAAGTCATCGTCTTTCATGCCTGTGGCTCGCCACAAAGCACGAGCGCCCGCCATGTTGCGACCTTGAGTGGTGGTAGAGGAACGATAAACGGGCATGCGATGAACTCCAGACAAATGATGGATCACATTTTAGAGGCAGAGCCGCTCCCCTTCTAAAACTCAAGCAGACTTGGGCTTTCGCTTGAAGGGGGTGATGGGTTTTGGGGGAAGCCCAGTATGCTGGGTCAACACCTTGCCTTTGGCAGGAGTCGAGTTGGCGCGGCGTGGGCTGTTGTACTGTCCTTGTGTGACAGGTTGATAGGTGGGGATCAGATGATGCTTCCCATTGCCGATCAAATGAGCCAATCCCATGGATTTCAAAGCATCCCGCAATAATGGCCAGTTATTGGGGTCGTGGTAGCGCAAAAAAGCCTTGTGCAAACGCCTGCGTTTATCCCCCTTGACAATGTCAACAGGCTCTGAATTTCGTCCCACTTTGCGCAATGGGTTGCGTCCCGAGTGATACATGGCGGTCGCAGTGGCCATGGGGCTTGGGTAAAAGGTTTGAACTTGGTCTGCTTTGAAACCGTTGCGCTTGAGCCAAAGTGCCAAATTGACCATGTCTTCGTCGGCGGTTCCAGGGTGAGCTGCAATAAAGTAAGGAATCAGGTACTGCTCTTTTCCCGCTTCTTTGGAGTACTGCTCGAACATTTGCTTGAATGCATCATAGCTTCCGATTCCGGGCTTCATCATTTTGGACAAGGGTCCAGATTCGGTGTGCTCGGGAGCAATTTTCAAATAGCCCCCCACGTGATGCTGTACCAACTCTTTGACATATTCGGGCGATTTCACCGCTAAGTCGTATCTCAATCCAGAACCAATCAGAATTTTTTTCACGCCTTTGAGTTCTCGTGCCTTGCGGTACAACCGAATCAAATGACTGTGATCCGTGTTCAGGTTTTGACAAATGTCGGGGTACACACAGCTAGGCTTACGACAGGCCGCTTCGATCTCAGGGGTTCGACAACCAATTCGGTACATGTTGGCGGTGGGTCCTCCTAAGTCAGAGATGACCCCGGTAAAACCAGGAACTTTGTCACGAATCTCTTCGATTTCGTGAATGATCGAGTCGTGCGATCGACTTTGAATGACCCGACCCTCGTGCTCGGTGATAGAACAAAACGTACAGCCGCCAAAACAACCTCGCATGATGTTCACACTGAAGCGAATCATCTCCCAAGCAGGAATTTTGGTTTTACCGTCATGCCTGCCCTTTTCATCCGCGTATCGAGGGTGTGGTGAGCGGGCGTAGGGCAACCCAAAGACATGGTCCATCTCTGGCGTAGTCAAAGGAATGGGCGGAGGATTGACCCACACATCACGGGCGGTAGAGCCTGTTCCATGAGCTTGCACAAGGGCTCTGGCGTTGCCAGGATTCGTTTCTAAGTGAAGTATCCGGTTCGCGTGAGCGTAAAGAACAGGATCGCTTTTGACCTGTTCATACGAGGGCAAACGAATCACGGTTCGCTCTCTGGGATGTTTGCCAGCGACTCGTGGAAGGAGTTGAATCACTTGCTCTTGAGACGAGTTGCTTGCTTGAGTTTGGCACCCACCCGCTTCATCGGACAGCTGTGAGGTCATGATGTATGGGTTCACGTGCTCGTCAACATGTCCAGGACGGTCTACCTCAGTCGAGTCAATTTCTACCCAACCGTCGATGGGCTGACGCCTCACGAAAGCCGTTCCCCTGACGTCGGTGATGGCTTGTATGGATTCACCCTTGGCCAAACGGTGAGTCACCTCAACCAGTGCTCGTTCAGCGTTTCCATACAACAGCAAATCGCATTTGCTGTCGACGACCCAACTGCCGCGAACTTTGTCTTGCCAATAATCGTAATGCGCTATTCGGCGCAGGCTGGACTCAATCCCACCTGTGATGACGACCACGTCATCAAAGGCTTCGCGACACTTTTGTGTGTAGATCAATGAAGCCCTGTCGGGTCGCTTGCCGGCTTGACCTCCAGGGGTATATGCGTCGTCAGAACGAATTTTGCGATCTGCCGTGTAGCGGTTGATCATCGAATCCATATTGCCGGCTGTAACCCCAAAGTAAAGATTGGGTTTACCCAAAGCTCGAAAAGACTCGATGTTGTTCCAATCTGGTTGAGCAATGATGCCTACACGAAAGCCTTGTGCTTCAAGCACCCTTCCAACCACTGACATGCCAAAGCTGGGGTGATCAACATAAGCATCACCCGTTACCAAGATGACATCACAGCTGTCCCAGCCCAGTACGTCCATTTCTTCTCTAGACATTGGAAGAAATGGAGCCGTGCCAAAGCGCTTCGCCCAATAAGGTCGATAACTGGTGATGGGCTTGGCAGGACGGGGGAAAAGCGATACATCCATGAGGTGCCTGATTGTAGGCAATAAAAAAGCCGCCCGAAGGCGGCTTGGGATGAACCTACTAAGAACCGGGATTAACGGATCACAGCCAGTTGCACGCGATCGGCGCCACGGTATGTCAACAGGGTCAGGGCACCATTTTTGATGTCACCCTTTTCGTCGAAACCGATGGTACCTGTAACTCCCTTGTAGCCATTGGTTTTGGCCAATTCGGGCAGGTATTTTGCGGGTTCGGCAGAGTTGGCACGTTTCATCGCGTCAACCATGACCATCACAGCGTCATAAACGTAGGGGGCGTAGATTTGAACGTCAACACCAAACTTGGTTTTGAAGTCTGCACGGAATTTATCCATGGCGGGCTTGCCTGCATCGTCAACACCACCAGCTTCAGCACAGAAGACTGTGTCATTGGCCAATTTGCCACCAGCCAGCTTGGGCAGTTCGCCAGTGCAAATGCCATCGCCGCCCATGAATTTGGCGTTGATGCCCAATGCTTTCATTTGCTTGAGCATGGGGCCAGCAACAGCGTCCATGCCGCCGAAGAACACCACATCGGGCTTCTTGGCCTTGATCGAAGTGAGGATGGCGTTGAAGTCAGTGGCTTTGTCGTTGGTGAACTCACGAGCAACTACTTCAGCACCAACACCTTTGGCTCCCTTTTCAAACTCATCGGCAA
>JBEDMU010000097.1:0-4693 GCA_041170945.1 Pseudomonadota bacterium | reverse complement strand
TATCGCATCGTCGTCAACGATCGCGAAACCTGGGTTCACATTGAGCGCGCTCGCCGCAAACGGCATTTGAGCATTTTGGTTGACGAAAATGGCGTGCGTGTGCGCGTTCCTTGGCATGCGTCCCACGCCGATGTCGAGCGAGCCATCCATCACCATTGGAATTGGATTGAGCGTCAGTGCCAGCGTTGGAGTGCCTTGAAGTCGCAACCGCAGGTGTATGCAGATGCTCCTTCACAAGGCTGGCAGTATTTGAATGCGACGGCGCGGACAGAACAAGCGTTGGCTTATCTCACCCGTCTCACGCACGAAGTGGCTGGGGGTTTGGGGTTGACAGTTCACGACGTCAAGCTCTCGCGGGCACGGCGGGTGTGGGGCTCGGCCAGCAGCACAAGGGTGATTCGCTACCACGCGCGGCTGGTAGACCTTCCGGCTCATTTGGTGCGCTATGTGGTGGTTCACGAGGTGTGTCACCTGCGACACATGAACCACAGTGCCCAGTTTTGGGAATTGGTGGCGACTGTGGATCCCCATTGGCGTGAGCATCGCAAGACCCTCAAACAAATTTGGTTGCCAGCCTTGTCACCCACTGAGGCAGACTCAGAGCCGATATCATGTGCCCACACAAGGAGTGAAGATGTCCAAGTCGTTGCAAGACCTGTTTGATCACAACCGCCAGTGGGCGGCGCGTATGGAGGCTGAGCGCCCCGGGTTCTTTACTTCGCTGCTTCAACAACAGGCCCCTCGCTACATGTGGATTGGTTGTTCAGACAGTCGCGTGCCCGCCAACCAAATCACAGGTCTTGAGCCGGGCGAGGTGTTTGTGCACCGCAACGTGGCCAATGTGGTGGTGCATACCGACCTCAACACCTTGTCGACCATTCAGTTTGCCGTAGACCAACTGCAAGTGGTGCACTTGATGGTGGTGGGCCACTACGGTTGTGGGGGTGTCAAAGTGGCCCTTGAGGGCAAGCGGGTGGGCATTGCCGACAACTGGTTGCGACACGTCAAAGACGTGATCGACAAATACCGGGTGGGCATGCAAAACGTCCCATCCGATCATCAAATCAATGCGCTTTGCGAACTCAATGTCATCGAACAGGTGTGCAACGTGGCCCTGACCACGGTGGTTCAAGATGCCTGGGCGCGTGGACAAGATCTCAACCTGCACGGCTGGGTGTATGGCTTGAGCGACGGCTTGCTCAAAGACTTGTACATCACGCTCACTCGTGGTGACGATCTGGAAGCTTTGCGTCAGGAGGCTGTGCAAAATGTTTGGAGGCGGTGGGCTACACCGCACGCATCCCCTATGTGAGGTCAAGGTGAGTCCTAGCGCAGAATTTCCCCAGAAGTTGGGTTCCACGGTGGCATTTGACATGGCCGCTGCCATGCTCGATGGTTTCAATCGACATTACCGTCTCTTTCGTGCCGAGTCGGCACGTGCCAAGCATCGGTTTGAGTCGCAAGACTGGCATGGGCAGCAGCGTGGCATGCGCGAGCGCATTGAGTTTTATGATTTGCGTGTGCGCGAGGCTGCATTGCGTTTAGAGCGCGAGTTCAAGGCGGGTCAGCAACCAGCCAGCGTGTGGCAAGAGACCAAGCTTCACTACATTGGCTTGTTGGTCAACCATCGTCAGCCCGAATTGGCCGAAACATTTTTTAATTCGGTTAGCACCAAAATTCTCAATCGAGATTATTTCGCCAACGACTACATCTTCGTTCGCCCGGCGGTGAGTACCGAGTACATCGAAAACGAAGAGCCCGAAACCAGTCCGTCTTACCGTTGTTACTACCCAGGCGCCAACAACCAAATTGAACAACTCGAAAAAATGGTGTTGCGGTTTGGTTTGAACGGCGATTGGGATGACTTGGCTGGCGACATTCGGCGCCTGCATGCTCGCATCTTGCATCATGTCGATCACACCATGTTGCGAGCCAATTTTCAGTATCAGGTGCTCTCTAGCTTGTTTTATCGCAACAAGGGCGCCTACATGGTAGGCAAGGTCATCAACGGCTTTGTGGAAATGCCGTTTGCCTTGGCCATTTTGCACAATGCAGATGGCAAGTTGTACATCGATGCCGCGCTGTTTGGCGAAGAAGAAGTCATTGCTTTATTTTCTTTTGCCCGCGCTTACTTCATGGTCGACATGGAAATACCGTCGGCTTACGTACAGTTTTTGCGCAGCATGATGCCGCGCAAGTCGCGTGCCGAACTCTACAACGCGCTGGGCTTGGGCAAGCAGGCCAAAACTTTGTTTTATCGTGATTTTCTTTATCACCAAAAACACAGCACCGACAAGTTTCGCATTGCGCCGGGGATCAAGGGCATGGTCATGTTGGTGTTTGATCTGCCCAGTTTCCCTTATGTGTTCAAGGTGATCAAAGACTGGTATCCACCCCCCAAAGAAACCAGCCGTGAACTCATCAAAGAGAAATATCAGTTGGTGAAGCGTCACGATCGAGTGGGGCGCATGGCCGACACCATGGAGTATTCCGAAGTCTCGTTTCCGTTGTCGCGTTTTGAGCCCGAGCTGGTGGAAGAAATCCGCAAATTTGCGGCCAGTCAAATGGTCATCACCGATCGCCAAGGCCCTGGTCGCGAAGAACTGGTGCTGCGCCATGTATACATTGAACGGCGCATGATTCCGCTGAACATGTATTTGCAAGAAGCCTTCGATGTGCTTCAAGCCACGCCTGATCATGTGCAAGCCAAAGCCCAATTGGATCGGGCGGTGGTGGAGTATGGAAACGCCATCAAAGACTTGGTAGCCGCCAATATTTTTCCAGGTGACATGCTGTGGAAAAACTTTGGCGTGACCCGCACCGGCAAAGTGGTGTTTTACGATTACGACGAAATCGAGTACATCACCGATTGCAATTTCCGCAAGGTACCGGCGCCGCGTTGTGAAGAAGACGAAATGTCAGGCGAGATTTGGTACAGCGTAGGCCCCATGGATGTTTTCCCAGAGACTTTTGGACCATTCCTGCTGGGCAATCCCTTGGTGAAAGACGTATTCATGAAGTCGCATGCTGACCTGCTGGATGTGACTTATTGGAAAGAGCGTCAAGACTTGATTCGCAATGGGCACGTGCACGACGTTTTTCCTTACGACAAGCATTCGCGTTTGCGCCCGGCTCGCAAGGTCGATGTTGAAACCTCTCGAACTGAAGTGGCCGAGGGAGAGGCTGAGTGAGTCGGCCTGACCCAGCCTGGATCACGCCCGATGGGCGTGTCAAGAGCCCTTGTGTGCAGGTTTGTCGCATGAGCTCACGGGGGTGGTGTGAGGGGTGTTTTCGCACACTCCAAGAAATTGGCGATTGGTCAGACATGAGCGCCGCTCAGCAATTGGCCGTTTGGCAACAGCTAGAACAACGCCGCCAATCATGGCAGTCGGATTTTTGAACGCTTGTCACGACAGAATGCACTGAAGAGAGTACCATTTGAATGCATCTCCATTCGGTGGATGGAGACGACAAAAATTTTCAAGAGGTCTCATCATGTTCAAGCGTCTTCTGGTTCCCATCGACGGTTCTGACCCCGCATCCAAAGCAGCACAAACCGCTGTAGATTTGGCCAAATCGCAATCGGCTTCTGTGGTGGGGTTGTATGTGATCGACCCGTTCCCCTACATTGGATTAGGCGAGGCGTCCTCTGTTGGACTACAAGCCTATCTGGCAGAGGCTCAAGCCCACGCCAATCATGCCTTGGGTGCCCTCAAACAACTGTGTGAAAAAGCTGGTGTGGCCTACCAAGGTGACACCATCGAGCGCAATTCGGTTTATGAAGGTGTTTTGGATACCGCCGAAGCCGAGGCTTGCGATTTGATCGTCATGGGTTCGCATGGGCGCAAGGGCGTGGAAGCCCTTATTTTGGGTAGCGTGGCGCAAAAGGTCTTGACGCACTCGAGCGTTCCAGTTTTGGTGGTCAAGAGCTAATCTGAGCGTCTTGTGATTCGAATCCGGGGCGCACGCCAACACAACCTACAAAACCTCGACCTCGACATCCAGACGGGCACGCTCACGGTGGTCACCGGTCCTAGCGGGTCGGGTAAGTCGAGCTTGGTGTTCGACACCCTCTTTGCAGAGGGTCAGCGTCGCTATGTCGAAACGTTTTCGGCGTACGCCCGACAGTTTCTCGATCGCATGGACAAACCGGCGGTCGACTCGGTCGATGGGGTTCCGCCTGCCATCGCCATTGACCAAACCAACCCGGTACGCAGTTCGCGCAGCACCGTGGGCACCATGACCGAGCTCAACGACCATCTCAAGTTGTTGTTTGCCAGGTCGGCCACGTTGTATGACCGAGTCACGGCACAAGCAGTGCAACGCGACCATCCTGCATCAGTGGTTGATGATTGGATGCGACGCATACAGGGTGAGCAGGGCTGGCGCTTGGTGGTGACGTTTGCGGTAGAAATGCCTGCCAGTTGCACTGCTCAAGAGGTGGAGCAATGGTTGCAAGCCAGCGGCTTCACGCGTGTGCATGCGCAGCGGCCGCACCCTCATGACGATCGTCGTCAGTGGCTGGATGTGGTGACCGACCGATTGCGCAGTGCTTCGCCAGATCGCCAGCGTTGGATAGAGGCCGTAGAGGTGGCCATGCGTCATGGACAAGGGCGGGTTCGGGTGTATGCCCAGCCCGAGACTGGACCCGAACAAGTGTGGACCTATTCTGAGCACTTGCATGGCGCAGATG
>JBEDMU010000096.1:0-4345 GCA_041170945.1 Pseudomonadota bacterium | reverse complement strand
CGTTTTTCTGATTTGGCCCACACTTGGTGGGACTTGGAAGGCGAGTTTTGGGCTTTGCACCAGATCAACCCTTTGCGTTTGGGCTGGATTCAGCAGCATCAGCCCTTGGCGGGCTTGAAGGTGCTCGACGTGGGCTGTGGCGGTGGCATTCTCACCGATTCGATGGCACGTGCAGGTGCACAGGCTTTGGGCATTGATTTGGCGGGCAAATCGCTCAAGGTGGCCAAGCTGCACGCGCTTGAGGCTGGCACTCCCAACGTGGATTACCGCGAGGTGGCCGTTGAGGCCTTGGCCGCCGAGGCCCCCGCCAGCTACGATGTGGTGACCTGCATGGAAATGCTCGAGCACGTGCCCGACCCCGAATCGATTGTGCGTGCGTGTACCCAACTGGTGAAGCCGGGAGGCTGGGTGTTTTTCAGCACCATCAACCGCAACGCCAAATCGTTCATGTTGGCCATTGTGGGGGCCGAGTATGTGCTGGGCATTGTGCCGCGTGGCACCCACGAGTACGCCAAGTTCATCAAGCCCAGCGAGTTGGCCGCCAGCGCCGAGCGCAGTGGCTTGAGCGTGGTGGGGCTGAAGGGCCTAGAGCACAACCCCATCAAAAAAACCTTTTGGCTCAGTGCCGATACATCGGTGAACTACATGTTGGCTGCGCGCCGCCCTGCATAAGATGGTGCCGCAACCGTTGCACGCCGTGCTGTTTGATTTAGACGGCACTTTGATTGATAGCGCCCCTGATTTAGCCGGCGCGGCCAACCTCATGCGTGCATCGCGTGGGCTAGAGCCTTTGCCTTATGAACAACTTCGAAATTGGTCGGGTATGGGCGCAAGGGGCTTGTTGCAGGCCGCATTTAACATGACGCCTGATCACCCCGATTACCTGGCGTATCGCGAAGAATATTTGCAAACCTACGAAGCCAATATCGTTCGACACGGCACCTACATGTTTGAAGGCGTGGCCGAGTTGATTGATTTGTTGCAAGCCCAGGGTGTGGCTTGGGGCATTGTGACGAACAAGTTTGAACGCTATGCCCACCGCTTGGTGCAGCTGATTCCCGCTTTGGGCAGCGCGCAGGTGGTGGTGGGGGGAGACACCACGCCCGAGCCCAAGCCAAGCGCTTTGCCCATGTTGGAAGCAGCGCGCCGTTTGGGCGTGGCCCCTGCGCAGTGTGTGTATGTGGGCGATGACGAGCGCGACGTGCAAGCTGGCCGAGCAGCGGGCATGGTCACGGTGGCTTGTACCTATGGCTATTTGAGCAGCAACCCCAACGTACAAGCTTGGAATGCACACGCGGTGATTGCTCAGCCCAGCGAGCTGGCAGAGATTTTGCAATTGGCCTAGAATCTATTCTTTGAGGGGCTGCACTGGTTTCGACGTGGGTTCAGACGCGCAGTGGGGCATGCCGAGGTTCTGTACCCTCGTAAAACAGCAGAAAAAAAGTAACTGCAAACGACGAACGTTTCGCACTCGCCGCCTAATCCCGGCGAACCCGCACCAACGCGCCGACGAGTTGGGTGAACAGCCGCAAGGTTGATCACAGCGGGGCAAATCAGTTGGCTGGTCTGCAAGCGGGTGACTTGCTTGCAGATAAGACTTAGGTCACTGGCGGGTTGAACAGCGTGTCGCTGCGCGGCGCAACCGGCGAGATTCAAAACAGACGACTACGCATGTAGAACCATTCGAAGAAGGCTTACGGACGCGGGTTCAATTCCCGCCAGCTCCACCAATCACCAAGGGGACAGATATTCTTTGTCCCCTTTTTTTGTGTCCAGTTTGGCGTTTGGCACTTGGCTAGGTGCTTGATGTCATGTTGAATTCTTTTGGTTTTAGCCCCACCCCTTGCATTTTTCTCCTTCGCTGCTTCGCAGAGGCGTCGAAAAACGCAAGTGTTGTGGCTTTGGAGATTCTCTTGTCTATGGCACAATCAAACCTATCAAAATAATAGGTTCAAGTCTTGGGTTCTCCATCCGATCGTCAACTGGAGCGACACATCCGGCAGTCTGCGAAAGACTCCACATGTGTGGTCTACACCGCACATGCCAGAGCGCGCATGCGCCAGAGACACGTCAACGATCCGATGGTGCTCGAAGTCTTGCGGCTCGGTAGTTTTGCACTGCCACCTGAACCGGACATGAAGCATCCGGGCCTTTTGTGTCGCATGCAGAGGTTCGTGGCAGGTATGCAAGTTGCGGTTGTGGTGTATGTGGAGTACCCCGCAACTGATTTGGTCGTTGTGACCGTGATTGACGTCAAGAAGGACTGACATGTACCACTACACAGACGGCGGGCTGCGCAACGTGTGGCTGGCCAATGGATACGAAATCAAGAAGACCCCTTATGGTGAGGGGGTGGCTTTTCATAACCTCGATGGCCTCACGCGCTCCATCTGCATGGCGCTAACCCATAAGGCATCGTTGCTCACGGGTGCTGAATTTCGCTACATCCGCAGCGCAGGTATGCTGCTGTCGCAGCCAGCTTTGGGCAAGCTGATGGGCATCGACGGTCAGTCGGTTGCCCGCTGGGAAAAAACCAGCAAGGTACCGCGCTGGGCAGACAAGCTCGTACGCCTGCTGTATACGGCCCAAGCAGAAGGCAATGAGCCGATTGCCAAGGCAGTCGAGCGGATCAAGACCGTCGAGCGCCTGGTGAAGCAAAAAATCGTGGTCAAGGAATCTCGAGGTCAGTGGCGTCCCAGTTTGCAAGACGAAGACGTGCTGACCCACTGAGTCGAAGTTCAGCCGAAGACGGTCCTCAGCGCGGCAGTTAGATGCTTGCCTTTTCACGCAAGCCTGCGGTGCGTTCTCATGCGCGGGGATAGGGATTGACTCGCTGCTGCAGTTGGCTGGACAAAACTTCTTCGTGCTTTACCTGCTGGCCGCACATTTTCGCTCTAGGGTTGCCAATGTGTGGATGGGGGTTCAATTCCTAGTCCCGGATTTGAAGTGGATCAGAGAACTGTGCCGGTGTAAGTTAGGCTCATAAATGAGGTCTTGATCAATGCCTCGCATTCACGCCCTAGTACTCTCTGGCACGCTGGAGTGCGAATAGAAAGTTCCTGAGTGGTGAACCATCCACCACCTCACACTTTCGGCAACATCATTCCTCTGCCCAGCAGGGTGCCTTGACGGTTGACCCAAAATCCTTCAGCCATGCTGGGGTAGGCTTGGGTGAGCGCAGTCATGATGACTTGGTGCGTGACCCATACTTCAACCACACCCTGTGGCAATTGACTCAGGCGTTCACGCAACTCGCGTATCTGCTGCACTGGATTGCCTTGACCAGCAAAGGTTGAATTCAGCGCAGGCCAATCTTCGTAGCGGTCAAAGGCCAAGCGAGCGGTGTCTTGGCAGCGGCACCATTGGCTGGTACGTACCGCATTGACAAGCAAACCCTGTTGCTTGAACCAGCGGCCTATTCGACGCGACTCTTCTTGCCCTTGTGCCGACAAATTGCGTTGGGTCTTGCACTGCCCTAATGTGAAGTGGGCTGGATCTCCAATGCCGGGCTCGGTACTGGCGTGGCGTATCAACATCACCCCGCCGGCTCGGGCCCATTCGGGCAAGCGGCTCCAACCCGGCGTGGGCGTGGCTTGCTGCGCCTGGGCTGCGTTGGCGTGCAAGGCGGCTCCTACAGCGCCAATAGTGCGAACAGCGCCCATCGCTTCTAAAGCCCACAATCCCGAGCCTTTCAACACTGTGCGTCGTTTCATGTGATTCACCCGTATCATCAGAATCTACGTATTGAATACCCAAACATCATCATGCCCTACACCGTTGATTTGCGCAGTGACACGGTCACTCAACCCACACCCGCCATGCGGGAAGCCATGTTGCGTGCACCTTTGGGCGACGATGTCTTTGGCGATGACCCCACCGTGAACGCGCTGCAAGATCGCATGGCAGAGCTCACTGGCAAAGAAGCGGCCTTGTTCATGCCCACGGGCACGCAAAGCAATTTGTGCGGCATCTTGGCGCATTGCGGCCGTGGCGATGAATACATCGTGGGTCAGCTGGCGCACACCTACCGCTACGAAGGCGGGGGTGCAGCGGTGTTGGGCAGCGTGCAGCCCCAACCGTTGGCGCAAAATGCACAAGGCCTGATGTCGCTAGACGATATGGCCGGCGCCATCAAGCCCAACGATCCACACTTTGCGCGCACGCGTTTGCTGTGCCTAGAAAACACGTGGAACGGCCACGTCATGCCCAACGATTACGTGCAAAGCGCTACCCAGTTGGCACGCGAACACGGCTTGGCCACGCATCTCGATGGCGCCCGTGTGTTCAACGCCGCGGTGGCCTCGGCAGCGCCTGGCCAATCGCCACTGCAGCGCCTGCGCGAAAT
>JBEDMU010000095.1:0-20409 GCA_041170945.1 Pseudomonadota bacterium | reverse complement strand
GATCCCATTGTAGGTGCCACAATGTCCACTTTTGCCAACCCATCAGGAGACTGTTGATGACCGAAATGTCGCGCGCGATTCGCATGCAAAGCCATGGTTCTGCCGATGTGCTTGAATGGGTTGATGTTCCGGTGACAGAACCAGGTCCGCAAGAAGTGCGTGTTCGACACCATGCCCTGGGTATCAATTACATCGACATCTACTTTCGCACGGGCCTGTATCCCCAAACATTACCTGGGGGCTTGGGCCAAGAAGCCAGTGGTGTGGTGGAAGCCGTTGGCACCGAGGTCAAACACTTGAAGGTGGGCGACCGTGTGGCATACGCCACCAACTTGCCCGGGTCTTATGCCGAACACCGAACCCTGAACGCAGCCCATGTGTGTTTGTTGCCCGATGACATTTCGTTTGAAACCGGTGCTGCCATGATGCTCAAGGGTTTGACCGCCCAATACTTGCTGCTCAAGTGCAAACCGGTTGAAGGTTTGAATCGAGGTGATCAGGTCTTGTTTCATGCGGCAGCAGGCGGCGTGGGGTTGTTGGCCTGCCAATGGGCTCGAGCCTTGGGCTATGAGCTCATAGGAACCGCAGGAAGTGACGACAAATGCGATCTCGCACGCGAATTTGGTGCTGCGCACACCATCAACTACCGCACCCAAAACTTTGTCGAAGAAGTCAAACGCCTCACCCAAGGACAAGGGGTCAAAGTGGTTTACGACTCGGTGGGCAAAGATACGTGGGAAGGCTCTTTAGATTGCCTGCGTCCTTTTGGTCTGATGGTGAGCTTTGGAAATTCGTCGGGGGCTGTGCCTGCCTTTGCGCCGGGAGTGCTGGGCCCCAAGGGTTCGCTGTACGTGACTCGCCAAACCTTGTTCACCCATTTGCGCACCCGTGAATCCACGCAACAAATGGCCGACGCGCTTTTTGAGGTGGTACGCAAAGGTCAGGTCAAAATTCCCATCACGCGCACCTATTCGATGGAACAACTGCGTGAAGCCCATGTGGCACTTGAGTCGCGTCAAACAACAGGGTGCATGGTCGTCACACTAATGTGATCGCCCCACCCAAAACACACCGCTGAGCACCAAAGCCGTTCCTGCCAACACCCACGCAGTGAACGGTTCATCTAACCAAACTGCGCCCATCATCAACGTGGCCATGGGACCGATCATGCCCACTTGAGAGGCCATGCCTGCGCCAATGCGCTCAATGGCCATCATCACCAGCAGCACCGGGGCCACCGTACACAACACCGCATTAATGGCCGACAAACCCAATACTTCCCATGGCACCCAAGCAGCTGACAAGGGCCGGGTCAACACAAAATGCAGCAAACACAGCACACTGGCCACGCTGGTTGCCCAACCCACCAACCGAATGCTGCCCAATTGCTTGACCAATTCACCACTGTGAATCAGGTAAACGGCATAAGAGATGGCGCATCCCAATACCAACACCGAACCCCACACCGTGGTCCAACCGTCAAACTGCAATTCATGGGCAAACACCATCAACACGCCGCTGTAACTGATGACCATGCCCACCACTTGCGCTTGATTCACTCGACGTCGGTACTGCAACCACCCCAGCAACAACACAAACGTGGGGTTTAAATACAAGATCAGCCTTTCCAAACTGGCGCTGATGTACTGAAGCCCCATGAAATCGAGATAGCTTGCCAAGTAATAGCCCGTAAAACCCAACATCAATACCGAGCGCCACTGTTGTGAAGTCAACGGCGCCTTGCCTCGGCTGGACATGAGGGCCATGGCGGCAAATATGGGACCCGCAAACAACATGCGGTACATCAACACGGTGATCGCATCGACACCATAACGATAGGCCAACTTTGCCACAATAGCCTTGGCTGCAAACCCCATGGCACCCGCCATGGCCAACACGATGCCTTGGGTGCGAAGCCTTGGGGATACTTTTAAATGATCAGGCATGCATGATTTTGTTGTGCAGTCGGCGAACCCCCAACCAAACCACCATCGCAATCAGCGGAACCGCGGCTGCAGTGGTCAGCTCAGGATCAAGAGGAATGCCCTGCTCTTTGGCCCCCTTGACCACGTACCCCACAAGACCGGTGAAGTAATACGTAATCGCCGCCACCGAAAGGCCTTCAACAGCCGATTGCATTTTGAGCTGAACACCTTGGCGCTCGTTCATGGTGTGCAGCAACTCACGGGTGGCTTCTTGTTGCTCAATTTCAACACGTGTTTGCAACAAACTGCTCATGCGCGAAATGCGCTCTGACAAGGACTGTTGACGGCGTACCGCCCACGCGCAGGTATTCATGGCTGGCGACAGTCGACGATCCATGAAGCCACGAATGGTTTGTGGACCTGTCATACGCTCTTCGCGAATGTCTTCGATGCGCTTGCGCACCAAGTCAAAATAGGCGCTGCTAGCAGAAAATCGTGAATGAGTGGCCGCGTAATGACTCTCGACATCCGCCGCCAAACGGGTCAATCGATCAAGCAGTGCGGCTTCTTCTTCGGGGGCAGCTTGGCGTATGTCTTGGGCCAGTTGAGCCAAATCGGCTTCGCACCTGGCGAGCAACGCCCCGCTCTCACGGGCCACAGGCAAGCCCATCAGAGCCGCCATGCGATAAGTTTCGATTTCAAGCAAACGTTGAACCAAACGCCCCATGCGCTTGGGCGTTGAGGCCAAATCCAACACCATCCAGTGCGACACCCCATCGGGGTCGATGGAAAAATCAGTGAATACTTGGGCTTGCCCTTCTCCAACGCGGGTACCCACTACTAAATCGTCGCCTTGACGCTCTAATGTGCTTTGTGCAGCGGGCGTGTTGGGCTTTAAAACAGCCATCGACGTATTGACAATGCACAAACCGGGCATGGCTGCCAGCCACTTTTTGGGGACTGCGTCAAGCGCTGACAATTTTTGGGCTGAATCCACCGCTTGCTCATCGGCTGTGAGCAGACGAAAAATCGTCAAACTCAAAAACTCAGTGTGCAGCTCCCAACGCAACTTGAACGTTACCAGATCTGCGCGAAAGTGATTCGACGTCGGCGCAGGCTCACTGTGGTGATGATCTCGAAGCAGCTGGCACAAGTGTTCGCGACTGGTGTTGCGCTCAGATGATTGCAGCGAAAACACCAAATGCCGAATGACCATGGGACTTTCAACCCGTTCGGCAGGACGCGAGTGAATCTCGTTGTGAAGGGAAACACGCAAAGGATGAGTGTTGAACATGAACTGGCAGCCTAGGTGGAGAGATCGAGACATTTCTGCCAATAGCAGAATGAAAGTGGTCGTATTATGAAGCAGAGGACCAGGGTTGTATACGATGTAGCCAGCGTTCAACCGGCCAACCCCAGCGTGCTTGTAATTTGCGCGCTTTCAGTTGCAAGGTGTCGGCTGAAGGCGCCATGGGGCTATGGCGTGCCATCACCACCGTATTGCCCTCACGCGTGGGTGCAAAAGACCACACACCACCATGGGCGAACACTTCTGACAAATGCCTCATGCTGGCTTCATAACTGGCATGTCTGCCAAACAAATTGACGACTAGGGTACCGTCTGACGTCAACACCTTGGCACAGTTGGCATAAAACTCGACGCTGTCTAGAACAGGGCCTGCAGCGTCTTGGTCGTACAGATCTACCTGCAAGGCTTCGGCCACACCATGATGTTGATCATCGGCAACCCAGTCTGCTGCATTGGCTTGAACCACCTGCAACATCTCGTCGTTGGGTGGGAGTTTGAACAAATGGCGACACACATGAATGACTTGGGGGTTGATCTCTACCGCAGTGACCACTGCTTTGAGCCGATGGTGGCAAAACTTGGTCAGTGAAGCCGCCCCCAGCCCTAACTGCACCACATGGGGGATGGGCTGAGCTTCTTCATCCCACCACAGCATCCAAGCCATCATGCGTTGCACGTATTCCAAATCAAGGTCAAAGGGCTTGCGCATGTTCATCGAACCTTGCACCCACGATGTTCCACCCAAATGCAAATAACGTTTGCCAGAATCCTCTGACACATTCACATCCACAAAATCATCATCGGAAAAATCTGTCATGACACCCACTCGGTTTGAATACGAGAAAGCACTCGCAGAGCATTTTGCGTGGTGACGCGAGCACAGTCGGCGGGCGACAAACCCATGAGTGGCGCCACCACCTGTCCGATGGCAGGTAACTCGTCCGAACCATTCACACCTGGTGCAACACCCGCCTGTCTTTGTTCTTTGGGCACGTACAACCACTGAGGAGGAATGTCGGGACCATCGGTTTCCAGCACCCAGTGTTCTGAGGGAACGTTTTGTAGCAATCGACGCAATTGTTGCGCCGAATCAAACGTGGCCGCACCGCCTACCCCCAAGACAAAACCCAAATCGATCAACGATTGGGCTTGTTGAATACTTCCATTGAATGCATGCGCAATGCCGCCACTCACCCCAGTTTCTCGTATGCACCTGGCAATGGCGTCGACACTTTTTCGCACATGCAAAATCACGGGCAATCCATGCCGCTTGGCCAATTTCATTTGTGCTTTGCAAAAAGCCACTTGTTGTTGCCAATGCGCAGGGTCTTGTGCTTCGGGCACAAAACCGTCCAAGCCAATCTCACCCACCGCTACCAAGCGTGGGTCATGTGCCCATTGCGTAAGCGCCGTTTCCAGCTGGGCCAAGGCGTCTGCAGGGGCACGCCGGATCCACATCGGGTGGATGCCCAATGCGTACACATCGTCGTGGGCGTGGGCCCAATCGCGAACGACTGAAAAATTGTCGGGAGCCACGGCAGGTACCACACACAACGACACTCCCCGTTGACGTGCACGTTCACGTCGAATTTCTGCCTGTGTCAAGCCGTATTCAGGGGCATCCCAATGAACGTGCGTGTCAACCCACATCAACGCACCTTCTTCATGCGGGTTGCAATACACCGTCACGCAAGCGCAGATGCCGTTGACAACGCGCCGCCAAATCGTCGTCATGGGTGACCACCACAAAAGCGGTGCCCATGTGCTGAGCCAACTGCAACATCAGTTGCCACACCTGGTCGGCGGTGCGTGAATCAAGATTGCCGGTGGGCTCGTCAGCCAACACACAACGCGGCTGGGTGACCAACGCACGGGCAATGGCCACGCGCTGGCGCTCGCCCCCTGAAAGCTCAGCAGGCCGATGCAGGGTTCTGGCCGACAACCCCACCGAATCGAGCATGCGCGCAGCTTGCTGCTGGGCTTGATCTCGGCTCATGCGACGAATGTACAAAGGCATGGCCACGTTATCTAACGCGCTGAACTCGGGCAATAAATGGTGGAATTGATAGACAAATCCCAAGTGACGATTGCGCCACCAAGATTGAGCTGCCCCTTTGGCTGGTAAAGGTTCGCCGGCTACCTCGATGCGCCCTGAATCAGCCACATCTAGGCCGCCCAGCACATGCAACAGCGTGCTTTTGCCACTACCCGAAGCACCGGTGATGGCCACGGTTTCACCCGAACAAACCTGAAGGTTGACACCCTGCAACACCGAGACATCGAGCGCACCTTCGTGAAAACGTTTCACCAAACCTTGGGCTTGCAACACCACAGAAGCATGAGAGGTTGCATCACTCATAGCGCAAAGCCTCGGCAGGTTGAACTTGGCTGGCTCGCCAGCTGGGGTACAAAGTGGCCACAAAGGCCAACAACAGCGATGTCCACACCACAGGCACGATGTCGGCACTTTGTGGATCACTGGGCATTTGATTGATCAGGTAAATTTCTTGCGGCAAAAAGCTCACGCCCAGAACCGCTTCAATGGCAGGAACAATCACATCCAAATTCAACGCCACCGACAAGCCCAGCAACAGGCCAAACAAAGTACCCAACACGCCAGCCACAGCGCCTTGAACCATGAAGATGGCCATGATAGAACCTGGCGTTGCCCCCAGGGTTCGCAAAATGGCAATATCGGCACGCTTGTCGGTCACCGTCATGACCAAGGTGCTCACCAAATTGAATGCCGCCACCGCCACAATCAGCGTGAGAATGATGCCCATCATGCGCTTTTCAACTTGTACCGCTGCAAACCAATTGCGGTTTTGCTGAGTCCAGTCGGTCACCCACACATCGGGTCCCAAAAAAGACTGCAACGATTGCGCCACACGACCCGCTAGGTGCACATCATCCAATGCCACTCTCACCCCGGTTGGACCCGTCATTCGCATCAGGCGTTGCATATCGTTGACATGCAAAAAAGCCATGCCGCTGTCGTACTCAAAATGACCGGAATCAAACACGCCCACCACGGTGAGGGTTTTGGTGCGAGGCATCAAGCCCATGGCGGTAAGGTCGCCGCTGGGCAATACCAACGACACCACATCGCCCACCACGACTCCCATGTTGCGCGCCAATGCCACCCCCAATACGACACCAAACTCTGCAGGCTGCAATCGCTGCAAAGCAGCAGCAGAGTTGCCACGTTTCGCCAACGGAGTGACCTTGACTTCTTGTGCAGGATCAATTCCCCTAAGCATCACCCCACGTACCGCATCACCTCGAGTGATGAGACCCTGTGTGGCCACATAAGGGGCACTGGCCAAGACATGGGGCTGCGAAGCCAAACGCGCTTGCCAAGCGGCGACGTCGGGCAAGCCCTCTTCAAATACCGACTGCACCTCAATATGAGGCAACACTTCTAGCATGCGATCACGCACTTCTTTTTGAAAACCATTCATCACCGACAACACGATGATGAGCGCGGCCACCCCCAGGGCAATGCCCAGCATGGACACCCCTGAAATAAAAGAAATGAACCCATTGCGACGCGTGCCCCGGGCGGCACGTGTATATCGCCAGCCCAGCAACACCTCGTATGGCCACTGAAATATGGTTTGCATAACCCCTATTGTGACCTGTTCCTAGCCAAGCCTGCGACAATGCGGCCATGCTCTGTGTTGCTCGTTCTGTTTCCGAATCCTCGTTGGTAGCTTTGCAAGAAGCTGGCACCCCCTCTTTGCTGGCACGCCTATTTGCAGCCCGCGGCGTGGCCTCGGCCGAACAGCTCGATGACAGCCTACAAAAACTATTGCCTCCCGAGACCCTGCGCGGTTGCCTTGAGGCAGCTCAGGCCTTGGCTAACGCCATCGAAAGCCGCGAACCCATGTGCATCGTGGCCGACTACGACTGCGATGGCGCCACCGCCTGCGCCTTGGGCGTTCGTGGACTGCAGCTCATGGGTGCGACACAAGTGATGACTTTGGTGCCCGATCGGGTAGCCGACGGCTATGGCCTGACCCCATCCATTGCGCAACGGGTACATGCCATGGGGGCTCGCTGGCTCATCACCGTTGACAACGGCATTGCCAGCGTGGAAGGGGTGGCGGCAGCCCAACAATTGGGTTTGAAGGTGCTGGTCACCGACCACCACCTCCCTGCCGATCAGCTGCCCAAAGCCGAAGTCATTGTGAATCCCAACCAACCGCATTGCGACTTTGAAAGCAAGGCATTGGCAGGTGTGGGGGTGATGTTTTACGTGATCATGGCCCTGCGGGCAGAGGGGCGTAAACGGGGGTGGTTTGACGCCCAAACACAACCGCGTTTGGATTTGTTATTGCCATTGGTGGCTTTGGGCACGGTAGCCGACGTTGCCAAGCTAGACACCAACAACCGTCGCTTGGTACAACAGGGTTTGTTGCGCATCCGCAAAGGCATCATGCCCGCAGGCATGGCTGCTTTGTTTGAAGTGGCGCAACGCAACCCAACGCGTGCCACCACTCAAGACTTGGGCTTTGCCGTGGGCCCACGCTTAAACGCTGCTGGCAGGCTTTCAGACATGTCGCTGGGCATTGCCTGCTTGCTCACCGACGATGCCCATCAAGCTCGCCAACTGGCACAACAGCTGGACCACATCAACCGAGAACGCCGCCAACTGGAAGGTGGCATGCGTGACACGGCCTTGGCCATTGCCCAAGACCTGATGCAACAAAGCGATGGCGAAATGCCTGCCCTCACCTTGTTTGATCCTGAATTTCATGAAGGCGTGATTGGCATTGTGGCGGGCCGCATCAAAGAGCAATTGCACCGCCCCGTGTTTGTGTTTGCCATGAGCGCTGGTGACCCGTCAGGCGACACCCTAAAAGGGTCAGGTCGGTCGATTGCTGGCTTTCATTTGCGCGATGCTCTCGACCTGATGAGCAAGCGATACCCCGGTTTGATCGAGCGCTTTGGAGGTCACGCCATGGCTGCCGGTTGCACCTTGCACGCCGATCATTTAGACACCTTTGAGCAGGCTTTTGCCGAAGTAGCCAGCGAGTGGATGGAACCCGCTCAGCTGCAACGCATGGTGCTTCATGACGGCTCTCTGCCAGCCGAAGCCTGCAATTTGCAAACCGCAGCTGCATTGGCTGACGTTCCTTGGGGCCACGGCTTTGAGGCACCTTTGTTCTGCGACACGCTGCGCATTGTCAAACAACGAATCGTGGGCGAAAAGCATTTGGCGTTTCAGGTCTTGCACCACAGCCAAACCATAGACGCCATTTATTTTCAGCGCATCGAACCCCTGCCCGAACAAAGCACCCTGGTGTATCAGCTGGATGTGTCTGAATGGCAAGGCCAACAGCGTCTACAGCTCAAAATTCAAGCGTGTGCAGACTAAGTCACAGCACGCGATAATGGGGCAATGAACGCCGACTTGCATTGTCACTCCACCGTTTCTGATGGCACCTTGGCCCCGGCCGAGGTGGCTCGACGCGCGGCGGCTAACGGGGTTGACTTGTGGTCACTCACCGATCACGACGTGATCGATGGTCAGGAAGAAGCGTTAGAAACCGCCCGGGCCTGTGGCATGGACTACCTCACTGGGGTCGAAATCTCGGTCACCTTTGCAGGCAAAACCGTTCACATTGTGGGTTTGGGCTTTGATCACCAAAATACCGATCTGCGAGAAGGCTTGGCACGGGTGCGCGGTGGGCGCCAACGTCGCGGCCAATTGATCGCAGAACGTTTGGCTCAGTTGGGTTTTCCAAATGCCTACGAAGGTGCTTTGCGTTACGCCACCGATCCAGAAGGCTTGTCTCGCACCCACTTTGCCCGTTACCTGATGGAAACCGGACGCTTCAACGACGTCAATGAAATCTTTCATCAGTTGTTGGGCGACGGCAAACCTGCATGCGTTCCTGATCAGTGGGCCACACTGGCGGAATCCGTCCAGTGGATTCGTAACGCCGGTGGCATGGCCATCATTGCCCATCCGGCCCGATATGGTTTCAGTCCCAACGCCGAATTTGCCTTGTTTGACGAATTCAAAATTCATGGCGGGCAAGGCGTAGAGGTCGTCACTGGCAGCCATCGTCCCCACGAATATCCCATTTATGCTGACATGGCCCGTGAATTTTCTTTGAGTGCCTCTCGTGGCAGCGATTTTCACGACCCCGTAGAAGCCCACGTTGACTTGGGTGGGTTACCCCACTTGCCACCAGACCTGATACCAGTTTGGCAGGTGCTGCAACCCCGTATCCACCTGGCACATTGACTCTTGATGCAACCGCTTTAAGCTGCTATCCAAATGTCTCAATACTTCGACGTACACCCTCAAAATCCCCAAGTTCGACTGCTCAAGCAAGCAGCAGACATGCTGCGCAAGGGCGCGGTATTGGCCATACCCACCGACTCCAGCTATGCCTTGGTGTGCCAACTTGACGACAAAGAAGCTGCCGACCAACTGCGCCGCATTCGGGGTGTCGACGACAAGCACCACCTCACGTTGTTGTGCCGCGATTTGTCTGAACTGGCCAACTACGCCAAAGTAGACAACCGCCAATACCGATTGCTCAAGTTGGCCACTCCCGGACCGTACACCTTCATTTTGAGCGCCACCAAAGAAGTACCACGCAGGGTCAGCCACCCTTCGCGCAAAACGATTGGCTTGCGCGTCCCCGACCATGCCGTGGTGCAAGCCCTCATTGCCGAACATGGCGCCCCTCTATTGGCCACCACGTTGATCTTGCCTGGCGAAACCGATCCCATGCAAGACCCATGGACCATCCGCGAAACTCTGGAACATGACTTGGGTGCTGTGATCGCATCAGAAGGATGTCCGACAGAACCCACCACCATCATCGATCTCACCCCCATGGACACCGGAAACGACCCCGAAGTGATTCGATTGGGTCGAGGTGAATTGGAGCCCCTGGGTCTGGGACAATAAGCACCATGGACTTTGCCAACCTCATTCAAACTGTCACCGTGTGGGCCTTGCCCGTGGTGTTTGCTATCACCATGCACGAAGCCGCTCACGGCTATGTTGCCAAGCGCTTGGGTGACAACACGGCTTTCATGCTGGGTCGCGTGACCCTGAACCCCATTCCACACATCGACCCCATCGGCACCATCCTCATGCCTTTGTTGTTGTACTTTGCCACCAGTGGCGGTTTTTTGTTTGGCTACGCGCGACCAGTCCCCGTGCGATTTGAACGCCTGCGCCACCCCAAACGAGACATGGTGTGGGTGGCGTTGGCTGGTCCAGGTTCCAACTTGTTTCAGGCCTTCATGTGGGCACTCATATCGGTGGGATTGGTCATGGCCAGTGTGCAAGAACCTTTCTGGTTTCAAATGTGCCGTGCTGGGGTGTTGGTGAATTTGGCCATGTTTGCCTTTAATTTGTTTCCCTTGCCACCGCTTGATGGCGGGCGCATCGCGGTTGGCCTGCTGCCGCGTGGAGCAGCCATCGCACTGGCTGGCCTAGAACGCTACGGCTTTTTCATTGTGCTGGCCTTGGTCGTGACCGGTTTGATCGGCCAGTATTGGATGCTGCCCCTCATGGATTTGGGTCAGATGCTGATTGGCTTGGTTCTGTCGCCTCTGCAAATGCTGCTGCACTAAACTAGTTGCTTGATTGTTGATTTCAACTTTGGCCATTGAGGCCCTGTCTTTCATGACCACTTCTGCAAATACCAGCGGCAAACCTGCTCAAAACACCCGCGTTCTGACTGGCATTACCACGTCGGGTACGCCGCACTTGGGCAATTACGTCGGAGCCATACGCCCCACGGTTCGAGCCAGCCAGCAAGCCCACGTCGACAGTTTTTTGTTTTTGGCCGACTACCACGCGCTCATCAAAGTAGATGACCCTTTGCGGGTGCAACGCTCGACCCTTGAAATTGCGGCCACTTGGATTGCTTGTGGGCTAGACCCCGCCCGCGTGACTTTTTATCGTCAATCAGATGTTCCAGAAATACCTGAACTCACTTGGTTTTTGACGTGCGTGTGTGGCAAGGGCGTGCTCAACCGAGCACATGCTTACAAAGCCATGCAAGACAAAAATGCAGCAGCTGGAGCCGAAGCCGACGATGGCGTGACCGCAGGTTTGTTCATGTATCCGGTGCTGATGGCGGCAGACATTTTGATGTTCAACGCACACCAAGTACCGGTGGGTCGCGACCAAGTGCAGCACATTGAAATGGCGCGCGACATGGCCAACAGCTTCAACCACTTGTACGGCGAGCACTTTGTATTGCCCGAGGCGGTCATTGATGAACATGTGGCCACTTTGCCAGGCCTAGATGGCCGCAAAATGAGCAAAAGCTACGACAACACCATTCCCCTGTTTGCACCCCCTGAGCAGCTCAAAAAGCTCATCATGGGTATCGTCACCGACTCGCGTGCACCGGGTGAGCCCAAGAGCACCGAAGGCTCGGCCTTGTTTCAAATTTACCAAGCGTTTGCCACACCTGAAGAAACGACTGCTTTTGCGCAGGCATTTGCCAACGGCATTGCATGGGGCGACGCCAAACAACAGTTGTTCGATCGCATCGATCGTGAAATTGCGCCCATGCGTGCAACCTACGAACGCCTGATGGCCAACCCGCAAGAAGTCGAAGCCCTGTTGCTGAAGGGCGCGCAAAAGGCTCGCGCCGTGGCCACCCCATTTTCGCAACGCTTGCGTCACGCGGTGGGACTGCGTGCGTTGCACGCATCAACAGGCACCACCACCAAGGCTGAAAAAGTAGCCCTGCCCAGCTTCAAGCAATATCGTGAAAACGATGGCCAGTTTTACTTCAAACTGCAAGATGGCAAAGGCCATTTGTTGTTGCAAAGCCTGGCGTTTGCGTCGCCCAAAGACGCTGGGCAAACCATTGCACAACTCAAAGCCCATGGCTGGAATGCCAATTTACAAACGCATGCCACACTGGCCAGTGGTGTCAGTGAAACCACTGTCAACGAAGCCCTAAAGGCCTTGCGCGAAGCTGCTTGAGCCACCGTGGCCTGCTAGAATATTGGGTTACCCGACCGCGGAAAGATGGCAGAGTGGTCGAATGCACCGGATTCGAAATCCGGCGTACGGGTTCTCCCGTACCGAGGGTTCGAATCCCTCTCTTTCCGCCAAGACTATTTCGAACTGATTCCAAGTCGTTCGAACAATTTACAACTCGTTCGGGGCCTCCTTGGGTGCGCTCCTAGAACAATTTCCGGATCAGACAGGCTTCTTCATAGGCCTCAATGTCTTTGAGCCGGTACAAGACCTTGCCCAACGATCTTCAAGTACTGCGGGCCCTCCCCGACGGTACGCCAGCGCTGAAGGCGTGCGACTGAACACACCCAACGATCGGCAAGCATTATTTCGGTCAGGAGTTGGCGGGCAGGTTCGGCCGGGACCTCTGGAACCAGGAGTTGGGGCTCGAACTTGGGTTCGTTGGCTGCGGTTTTGGCGATGCCACTGGACAGGGCGTCCAGCACGTCACCCATTTTTTCAGCCCTTGGGTTCGAAGATGCGGTGTTGTTAGTAGCCATGGCCTTGCTCCTTGATGCCTATATGCAGTGGTTTCATATAGGTTCATACCGGTTGGCTGTGCTTTTTTCTCAGCGGGGTGGATTGGTGCATCTCACGGGTAAAGCATTTACTTATAGCGATGTTTCGGATTTCCAATCCATGGTCATGTGCCGGGGAACCTCCCCGCGTCATGGAAGAAGTGTTTGTGGAGAAATCTAGGGGGCAGCTTTAGGCTGATTGCAGTCGTTGAAACCTTGGTCGCCCGAGTCCATTTGTGAGCGGCTAAACTCAGTTTTAGACAGCAATTGAGGTAAGTAGCATGGACAAGGAATTCGCCATCAACTCGGACGGGTTGCATCAGGCCGTTGAGTTGATGAGTCGTGATTTCAGTAATGCGGAAGGTCTTGACCTGCCGCTAGAACTACCACAGTTCGGGGTTGGTTCCACGGGTGCACTGAACTCGCTGGCGCCTAGCATTCTTGGGGGCGCGGCGCGTTTGGGCGAGGCCACATCATTTGCGCACATGGACCCGCCAACTCCATGGATAACTTGGGCTATTACGCTTTGGAACGCATCGCTCAACCAGAACCTCCTTCACCCCGCCACAGCACCTGTTGCTCGACAACTGGAAGAACGGGTCGTAGCATGGCTCGCTCCCTTTTTTGGCATGAACGGCGGACACATGACGCCCGGTTCGACAGTGGCCAATTTGACCGCATTGTGGTCCGCGCGAGAGTGCGCTGGCATTACGGAGGTGATTGCATCAGATGGAGCGCATCTCTCCATTGCAAAGGCGGCTCATATCTTGGGTCTCAAATACCTGAGTGTGCCCATAGACGCCAACGGCTCGATGGACGCGGTGCGGTTGCCGACCAACTTGAGCAAATCCGCCCTGGTCCTCACCGCCGGTGCAACCAGTACAGGCGCAATAGACCCATTTGTCTTAGCCGGTAGGGCAGCTTGGACTCATGTAGACGCTGCGTGGGCCGGTCCTTTACGGATGAGTAGTTACGCCAATCTACTTGCCGGTATCGAGTCGGCGGACTCTGTTGCCGTATCTGCACATAAGTGGCTTTTCCAACCAAAAGAGTCTGCGCTTGTATTGTTCAAAGACACCGAGAAGGCCCACGCGGCGGTTAGTTTCGGTGGAGCGTACCTTGCCACACCCAATGTTGGAGTTCTTGGCTCCCATGGTGCAGCTGCCACGGCCCTTCTGGCAACGCTGCTTGCATGGGGGCGTGAAGGAGTTGCTCAGCGCATCGAGCACTGCATGGACCTTGCACGTTGCTTGAGAGATTTTGTGGTTGCTGACGAGCGCCTTGAGCTTTATGCGGAACCCCGAACGGGTATTGTGGTCTGGCGGCCTAAGAACGAGAACTTGTTTGACCAGGTACTGCACAAGATGCCTTTGGGTTCCACGTCTACAACAACAATTGCGGGTATTAAGTGGTTCCGCAACGTGGCGGCCAATCCCAGTGCAGACATTGACCTGCTTATTGCTGCCATCCAGGGAGCCTTACCTGAGCATGCTTAGTTCGCGCTCAATGGCTGCTGCATCACCGCCGCCCAAGGCAGCGCAGCGACCGTTCGCTTTGGGTCGGAAGGGCGCAGTGAGGCAATCTATCCGGTTCGAATTCCGGAGCAATCAAACACAGAGGTTCGGCAAAATTACCCAGCAAGCGGCTGTCTCCACATTTAGAATGATGAACCGGACCCCAAGAGCTTGATCTACTTGCCCTTGGAAAACTTAGGCGGTTTGCGATCTGGTATGTTCTGCCCCGCCAAACCAATCAGCTGAAACTCGCTCCTTGAATCACCCCTTCAAGGACGAGTCTCAAAGTCAACAAACACGCGATTCATGTTGGCGCGGTGCAGTTCATCAAAATTTTCTAGGTGTTTGAACTGCGAGGGTGAAGCAAATTTTTCCAATGTCTCAGACATCGACTCCATGTTGGTGGCCGCGGCACCAATGTTGGAAATCAGATATCGGTAGTAATCACCCGTTTCTTTTTGAGCCTGTGCCAGGTTGGTGACTCGACCGTGACCGGGCACCACATGCGCTGGCGCAAGCTTGCTTAACCGTTCAAACGCACGACTGCCATTTCGCACACTTGATGAGGGCAACACGCCCAATAGCCGATCCACATAAACCAAGTCGCCAGTGAACGTGACCGATGCTTTGGGCAAGTGAATCATCGTGTCGCCAGGGTAATGTGCGCTGGTGTCGATCCACTGAATGTCGATGCCACCCAAATTGAGCGTAACTTCGGTACCGGCGTGAACCACATTAGCCTGACGAGGCACAGTTCCATTCATTTGATCGCCAACAAAACGGCGCAAGCCCGATATTTGTTGCTCGGCTGATGTTTTTTGTGTGTGGACCGTTGCTGCCAAAGCATGCACCTGAGCGCCCTTGCGAGCAAAGTAATCGTTGCCCAACCAGCGGTGGTCTTGAGAGCCCGTGTTGAGCACCCATCGCACAGGTTGCGACGTCACTTGGGCAATGGCTTTTTCTAACATGGCTGCGCTGTGCGCACTGGCCCCACTGTCAATCAGTATGACGCCCTGCTCAGTGACCACAAAGCCATAGTTTGCATTCAAGCCTGCGTTTGCTTGGCTGCGCTGACCCAAGGGCCCCACAATGGCGTACACCTTCTCTGCAACTGGCTGGGCCTTGGGCTGATAAACAGGTTCAGTGGCATGACTGACATGCATGGCCAGCAAAGGGCAAAGAAACAGAGCTTTCAAGCCAAAGCGCCTACCTAATTGAAACTTCATGTTCAGCCTTTCCAAGCAAATTCATTGATATCTACATCGATGATTGTGCACCCGCCCCACTACCGCGTCCAACCCCACTGATCCATGGCTCTTTTGTCGCGGGCTATTTCCGCCTCAATGGAATCTTTAGGCAATTGCCGCAAACACTCCTCCATGGCTTGGGGATCCAGCTTTTCTTGAACCATGGGCTCAGCCCTGACTTGGGGCGACTTACCGTCCCAAGCAAACGGGTTGCGAAACGTTGGGGGGTCTGGCAGACAGTCGTCTCGGTAACTGGGCGGGTCTTCAGTGGCGTAAGGTGTAAACGAAATCGTTTTTTCAAAAATCAGCGGCTTTCCTGTTGGGGTGGGCGGCAAGGGTGGCATCGATTCAACCGCTTTGCGCGCTAACTTTTCTGCAGCAGCAGAGGTAGACCACAAAGTCTCCAACTTGCTTAAGCGTCCGTCTGGCGCAATTTCCACCCTGAACCTGACCATGCCTTGGTCTGGGCCCTCGAAGGCAGTGCCCATCATGCTGCGCACCTGCTGGCCCCAACTGTGGCGGTAGCCTTTGCTGTTTTTGTTGGTGTACTTGGCAGCAAACGCCCATTCTTCAGCGGTGGGTGGTGGTGGAGCCTCCATGAAGGCAAGCTTTTTTTCTGGGGTAGCTACGGGCACCTTGATTTCAGCAGGCACCACCGTAGCATCCACCGGCCAGGGCTGACTCAACGACTCTTGAACCGGCGAAGGATTGACGGGCTGCGGCTCAGGATCGGACTCGGGAGGCTGCGGCAAAACTTCTACAAAAGTAGTCTGCTCGTTGCGCTGCTCATCAATATTGGCTTGAACGCCAAACAAATAATCGTTAGCCAGTCCCAATACAACAGCGTGCAAGGTCAACGAAAATAAAATAGCGACAACATGTTTGTCTCGGATATTCTGCATACTAGATCAATAGTACCCGGACTTTTCCATACAACCCCATGACCCCTCAAAACTCCCAACTCATCGACCCCGAACAATTTGTGTTTTCGGTGCTCAATTTGGCCACTGTGACTTTGTTTCGGGGTGTGCTGTGGCAAAGCACCGATCTCACGTATACAACTGCAACGGGTTCTTTGTTTCATGCTTATGAAGAAGGAGCGTCTGACCCAGTGGCCTCCATCACCTTGGTAGACGTATCAGGTGACCCCACTGAGCCCAACATCAGTCGTTTCAATAACGATGACGCCGCAAGGTTTGACGCGCAACTCAAAGCTCGAATTGAGCGCCAAACGACCTTGGTGCAATGGAATGCGTCAACCCTGAACGAGGCATCCGGCATCAAAGCCATGGTCACCCCTTATGTGGCGTTGGCCAACGGTGAAGAGTGGCAATACATTGCCATTCGTACCCATCAGCACAACAATGCCTATGTGTTGCTTGGTGCCTACGCCATGAACAAAAGCGACACCCTTGGACCGCAAGTGTTAAAGGCTTTGGGCAGCATCACTTTCCAAGACCAACGCGCTTGACTCACAACAAACGAAACGCCAATGCGGCCACGATGGTTGGGGGCAAAGCTCCCAGCAACAATCCCACAGGATGCACGCTGTTGTTGTCAAACTTGCTGCGCAAAATTGAAACACCTGCTGGATTGGGTGCGTTGGCAATCACCGTCAATCCACCACCTGTCACTGCGCCAGCAACCAACGCTACTTTGAATTCGTCGCTCAAGCCTTCTACCAACGATCCCAAATAGGTCAGTGCGGCATTGTCGGTAATAGCTGTAAGTGCAGTGGCGCCAAAAAATACAGCGTTGGCGTCAAGGCTCATGAGCACGGGCTCGAGCCACCATTGTTGAAGCCCCCCCAGAACCACCAAACCGGCCAAGAAAAATGCCACCAGCAAAGCCTCACGCAAAATCAGTCGGTCTTGATGTTGTGGGTACGCCGTCACGTACCCCATGAAAAACAAAAAGAGACCCATGAACATCACAGGGTAATGCGCAAACACCACCACCAAGGTCAGCAAGACCAAGTGAACCAGCGCAACAGGCCAAGAAAATGTGGGCTGCTCACGGTTCTGTTTAGACATGTGTGCCAGCTGAGCCCTGAACAAAAAGGTAACCACCGTCGCATTGACCAACACAGCCAGCGCCGCTTTCCAACCGAAGGTGGTCAGCATGAAAACGATGTCCCAGTTCCATTTTCCTGCCACCATCAACACAGGCGGCGCAGCAAATGGAGTCAGGGTCCCGCCAATTGAAATGTTCACAAACAATACGCCAATGGTGGCGTACTTGAGCTTGTTAGAAATGTTGGCTGAAAACAAGGTATCTCGCAGCATCAAAGCCGCCAAGGTCATGGCAGCGGGCTCGGTGATGAAAGATCCAATCAACGGCACCACCGACAAAACCAAGAAATAAAGAGCCACCCCTGGCTGAACTGGCAACACCTGTGCCAGACGCAAGACGAACGCGTTGCTGAGTTGCAAAATGGGTCGTGTACCTGCAATCACCATGATCACGAAGACAAACATGGGTTCGGTGAAGTTGCGGCCTTGTAAATAGGCAATCGCATCTTGCTTGCCCATGGCCAGCAGCATGAATACCACCAACACCATGGCCCAGAAACCAAACACCACCTCAACTTCACCCAACAAATGCCAGATGCCTGAATGACGTGGGTAACGATGAGAGAGTTTTTCAAAATACTGCGTTGAAAACGTATGCAACAACGCCAATGCAAACAACAAGGCACCAACAGTTTGGATGAGGGTGGGGGAAGTCATTTGGAGTACTCCATCATCAAGCAAGGCAGTTAACACAACGCGCTTTTCAGCAATTCGTCTTTAAACAGTGCAGCAATGGGTGAGAGTTTTTTTTGCTCTAAATGAACGATGTGCCACTGCGAATGAATAGGAAATTCACGCACCTCTAGTACGGCCACATCTGCTGCATGGGCGTCGGGTTGCAAAGCATGCATAGAAACAATCCCCAAACCCAACCCAGCCGCAACCGCTTCTTTAATAGCCTCGTTGCTGCCCAACTCCATGCGAATTTGGGGTCTGAATCGAAGTTCTTGAAAGTGACGATCGGTCGCCATGCGCGTGCCAGAACCCTTTTCGCGAACAATGAATCTCTCGCCCGCTAACTGACGAGCGGTGAGTTTTTTTTGATTGACCCACGGACTATTGGGAGGCGCGATCACCATGAGGGGGTTTTCCATAAAGACATGGTCAATCAAATCAATGTCTGCAGGCGGCATGGACATGATGTAAATGTCGTCTAGGTTGTCGCGCAGTCGATTCAGCACACCATCGCGATTCAGAATCTCCAAAGACACATCAATAGCCGGATGTTTTTTGCAAAACTGGCCCACCATGCGCGGGACAAAATACTTGGCTGTATTGACGGCGGCCACCTTCAGCCGCCCTCTTTGCAAGCCTTTTGATGCATCGCAGCGCTGTGCAAAGTTTTCCCACTCGTGCAGCATGCGCCGTGCCGTTTGAGCCAGCTCTTTACCTGTTTCAGTCAGGTAAATCTTGCGTGAAATTACCTCGTACAGCGGCAACCCCACCGATTCGGTCATTTCTTTGAGCTGCGCAGAAGCTGTGGGCTGCGTCACGTGCATCAAACGAGCCGCTTTGCTGACGCTGCCCGTGTCTGCCAATGCCAAAAAGAGACGCAATTGACGGAAGGTTAAATTCATAGATTTTTATCTATATATGAAAAGACTAATTACGATTTTACACAATGATATACAAAGTCTAATATCGCGTCATCGTTTGGCCCCACACCGCATTCATGACCCATTTCTTTGATCCCGCGATTCTGTTTTTTATTTTTGGGGTTTTTGCTGGAATGGTTCGCTCCAACCTAGAAATTCCAAGCTCAATCGCCAAGTTTTTATCGCTCTATTTGCTGATGGCTTTGGGTCTAAAGGGTGGGTTCGCCTTGTCTCGTTCGGGCATCACCCCCGAAATATTGCTCAGTTTGCTAGCCGCCATGCTCATGGCTGCGTTGGTGCCATGGTTGGGTTATCAATTGCTCAAACATCGCATGTCTCGATTTGATGCGGCTTCTGTAGCAGCCACCTACGGCTCCATCAGCGCGGTCACTTTTGTGACAGCCATTCAGTACTTGGAGCAAAGAGGGTACACACCCGGCGGTCACATGGCAGTGGCCATGGTGTTGATGGAAACGCCTGCGATCATGTTTGCCATCTTGGTGGCCAATTCCATACGCACGCAACAGGGAGCTCAGAACAGACCTTTGTTCACAGTATCCAAACTGCTGCACGAATCGTTCACAGATGGCACGCAAATGCTGCTGCTGGGCGCCTTGGCTATTGGTTGGATCACAGGCGCAACGGGTGAAGCCATGATGCAACCGTTTTCTGGTGATTTGTTCAAAGGGATGCTGGCGTTTTTCTTACTCGACATGGGCTTGATGGTGTCTAGAAATGCCAAAGACGCGCTGAAGTCTTCACCACTTCTGCTCGTCTACGCGGTGATTGGACCGCTGGTTCACGCTGGCATGGCATGGGGACTTGGCCATGCTTTGCAGCTGCCCATGACTGACGTAGCACTGTTGATGGTGTTGTCGGCCAGCGCGTCTTACATTGTGGTGCCAGCAGTGATTCGACATGCCATTCCAGAGGCCAACCCAGCCATTTACTTGGGTTTGAGTTTGGGCGTCACTTTTCCGTTCAATATTTTGGTGGGCATTCCGCTGTATGTGCAGGCGGCCACGGCCGGGTTTTAACTGCCCATCCACCAAGAATAATCGGGATCTTGCCGCAAACGCTCGATGGCCTCATCGCGGTTGCCCTGAAACACCACCATCCCCTGTTGCAACATCACCACCGCATCAGCCAAGCGCTTAAGCTCTGCCAACGAGTGCGTCACATACAAAACTGGAATGCTGAGGTGTTGATGCAACTG
>JBEDMU010000094.1:0-3681 GCA_041170945.1 Pseudomonadota bacterium | reverse complement strand
TGAAGACGAAGCCGAGGTTCAAGCGACTCTGCCGCCATGAGCCGAACCTGCCAACGCAACAACTGCCACTGACGATCAGCCACGTTTCCCGAATCGGCTGACAACGATGTGTCAGACATGGGGGCGGAAGACGCAGATGTTGTAGGCGGTGGCAGACTGGTAGCAGAAGGCACCGAAGCAACCTCTGAGGCCGGCTTGTGCTGGTCATTCCACCATTGCCAAGCACCCACCGAAGCTGCCAAAACCACTGCAGCCGCTGCAGCCCAAGAAAGATTTCGCACGTTCATGTTGAAGATTCTAGAGGGGGTTGATGAAACCCAACTGCGTGGTGTTTCAAGAATCGAACCAAAGACATCCAGCCTGAGCCCACGCATTGCACGTCAACCCAACCCAATTTGTGCGCTAAATCAACCATGCGCTCGTGGGTCACAAACACTTTGCTGGTGACCAGAATTTGGCGTACTTTTGTCTCGGGCATGCGGTGTACAGCTTCTTGCATCAACTGCGCCGAGGTGAACACCCATATCAATGAATGTGCCGCAAAAGCAATGTTACACAATTGCTCCCATTCACTTTGCTGTTGAGGCGTCCACATAGGGGACACACGCTCGTAGGTGGCGAGGTAGCGAACCTTAACTCCTCGCTCGCGCAAGGTGTCCCCCAACCATGACCTGCCCTGACCGGAGCTGGATTCGGTGCTCTGGGGTGCATCGGTGCCTCGGAAAATCCACACCCGATCTCCGGCCTGAACACGTCCTTGAACTTCATTCCAAAGCGATTCGGAATCTTCTAGACCACTCAGGGGGCGACAAATGACATCTGCCGGAATACCCAATCGCAAAGCAGCTTGTGCGGTAGCCAGTCCAGTGACCCACACACCTGGAATGTGGACAGATTCGGGTTTGCAGCTCCAGACGTTTTGCCAGTGATGTCGCTGATGCTCAGTTAACAAATCCCACCAACCCTGCAAGGCGTTGACACTCACAAACATGAGGGCTTGAGCCGATTGCATCTCATCCCAGTCTGCCGCCTCTACCACTTGGTGAGTCAAGGACTGGATGCTCACCATCGGAAAAGCACAGGCGTGCCAGCCCTGCGCTTGCAAGCGTTGCACCCATTCATCGGCCTGCGGTTGAGGTCGCGTGATGACGATGGTGGGGCAAACGCTTGCGTTCACGTTAGCCGATGCGGGCTCCTGCCGCTTTCAATTGATTTGCAATGTCTTGACCGAGCTGCTCGGCCTGCTCCAGGGTTTCAACTTGACGAGTGGCACCCACACGCACCAAGCCCTGCCATTGTTCGGCTTGATCGTCACCCCAGGCAGCTTCGAGTTTCATGCTGCGTGCCTGAGCCTGACCTTGCCACGTGGCATGAGCAGCCAATGGAACGGAACAACTGCCACCCAAAGCTCGGCTGACAGCGCGCTCCGCGGCCACACAAAGCCAAGTGTTCATATCGACCAAGGGCTTGAGAGCGTCGGTACTGACCTGATCTCCGGTGCAAATTTCGATGCCCAATGCACCTTGTCCAGCCGAAGGAAGCATGGTGTCGGTGTCAAATATGCGACGGATGCGCTGCTCAAGCCCCAAACGCTTCAGGCCCGCCGCAGCCAACACAATCCCTTGATACTGACCTTCGTCGAGTTTGCGTAAGCGTGTATCCAAATTGCCACGCAAGGGCTCGATGCGCACATCGGCACGCCCTAGGCGATGCAAAGCCTCGCGCAACAACACGACGCGACGCAAACTCGAGGTACCCACTACCGCGCCAATAGGCAAGTCCTCTAGTCCAGCACAGTGCGGGCTGACCCATGCATCACGCGGATCTTCGCGCTCCATGACACAAGCCAGTGCAAAGCCAGCAGGCAGTTCCATAGGCACGTCTTTGAGCGAGTGCACCGCAATTTGAGCCCGCCCTTCTTGCAAGGCGGTTTCCAATTCTTTGACAAACAGGCCTTTACCCCCCACTTTGCTCAGGGTGCGATCCAAGATTTGATCCCCCAAGGTGGTCATCCCCAACAGCTCAACGGCATAGCCTTGAAGCTGCAACAGGGCTTGCACGTGACGCGCCTGCCACATGGCCAAACGGCTTTCACGAGTAGCGATGGTGAGGGTAGGATGATTGGAAACGCTCATGGGGATGTAACCGGCATGTAAATGGCTGTAAATTCCGATGCTAGCATGGCTTGTCGTGAACCCTGAGGTGCTCCATGTCAACCCCCAAAGCTTCCCGCTCCTCTTTTGCCAAAGATCAAGCCAAACATGCCCCGCTCATGGAAGACATTCGCTTGCTTGGACGCGTGCTTGGCGAGGTCATCCGCGAACAAGAGGGTCCTGCAGCATTTGAACTGATCGAAAGCATTCGTCAGCTATCTGTGGCGTTTCGCCGCACTGCCGACCCCAAGGCTGGCAAAACCTTGTCACAACTGCTCAAAGGCCTCACTGGCGATCAAACTGTGACCGTGGTTCGCGCGTTCACATACTTCAGCCATTTGGCCAACTTGGCTGAAGATCGGCACCATATTCGTCGACGCGACATTCACGACCGACAAGGCGAAGTCCAAGACGGCAGCCTGCTCAAAGCACTGCAAAAATTACAACAAACTCGGCGCAAGGTACCTCCATTGCCCGATATGTTGGCCCACATGCACGTGTCACCTGTGCTTACCGCCCACCCCACTGAAGTTCAGCGCAAAAGCATTCTCGATGCCGAGCATCACATTGCCGATTGGCTGGTACGCAAAGACCAAGCCCTTCCAAAAGATAGGCCAGGACTTGAAACATCGCTCAAAGCCTGGGTTTCACAGCTGTGGCAAACCCGTTTGATTCGTCACTCCAAACTGACCGTGGCAGACGAAATCGATAACGCCATGAGCTATTACGAGTCGACCTTTTTGACTGAAATACCTGCCATTTATCGGCAGCTTGAAGATGCCACTGGGCAGCGTGATCTGCCAGTATTCTTTCGCATGGGACAGTGGATAGGCGGCGATCGCGATGGCAATCCTTTTGTCACCGCCCAAACCTTGCAATTTGCCATGACTCGCCAGTCGGATGTGATTTTGCGTCACTATCTGCGTGAAGTACATGCCTTGGGTGCCGAGCTTTCCATGTCAGGACATTTGGTGAAAATCAGTGCCGACATGCAGGCGTTGGCAGTGCGCTCGCCCGACCACAACCCACACCGGCAAGATGAACCCTACCGGCGTGCGCTCACGGGTATTTACGCGCGTTTGGCTGCCACTCTAGAGCAACTCAGCGGCGGGCAAGCAGCCCGACATGCTTTAGCACCCAGCGACCCTTACGATACTGCCGAAGCTTTTTTGCAAGACTTGTGCGTCATTGACACGTCGCTTCGGGGACATCATGGCGCAGCGATTGCCGATCAGCGTCTGCGTCAATTGCTGATTGCTGTTCGGACTTTTGGCTTCCATTTGGCCACTCTTGATTTGCGCCAAAGCTCAGACCAGCACGAAGCCACGGTGAACGAACTGCTTCATTCAGCCCGAATTTGCGCCAACTATTCTGCTCTGACTGAAGATGCCAAGCGCAAGGTGCTGCTGCAGCAGTTGGCCGATCCTCGCGCATTGCGTGTGCCTGGACAAACCTACAGCGAACACACCCAAGCCGAATTGGCCATCTTTGAACAGGCGCGCGACATTCGACAACGATATGGCAAGGC
>JBEDMU010000093.1:0-3451 GCA_041170945.1 Pseudomonadota bacterium | reverse complement strand
CATTGATTTTAAACGACTATTTATTTTGTCTTATATAAGACATAAGAGCAAATACGTGATGAATTTTCGTTAACATGAGGGTTCCTCACTGTCTCATTTTGACTTTTTCTGCCAGGAGCACTCATGACCCAACTGACCCGTGAACAACAAATCGCCGCCCTTGAAAAAGACTGGGCCACCAACCCCCGCTGGAAAGGCGTGAAGCGTGGCTATTCTGCAGCCGACGTGGTGCGTCTGCGCGGCAGCGTTCAGCCCGAGTACACATACGCTCAAAAAGGCGCCGAAAAACTGTGGGCCAAAGTCAACGGTGGCGCCAAAAAAGGCTATGTCAACGCGTTTGGTGCTATCACAGCTGGCCAAGCCATGCAGCAAGCCAAAGCAGGCCTCGAAGCCGTGTATCTGTCTGGTTGGCAAGTCGCTGCCGACGGCAACACCAGCGAAACCATGTACCCCGACCAGTCACTGTACGCATACGACTCGGTTCCCACCATGGTTCGCCGCATCAACAACACCTTCAAGCGTGCCGACGAAATTCAGTGGTCGCGTGGCATCAACCCCGGTGACAAAGACTTCATCGACTATTTCCTGCCTATCGTTGCCGATGCTGAAGCAGGCTTTGGTGGTGTGCTCAACGCATTTGAACTGATGAAGAACATGATCACTGCAGGTGCTGCAGGTGTTCACTTTGAAGACCAATTGGCTGCTGTGAAAAAATGTGGCCACATGGGCGGCAAGGTGCTGGTTCCTACACAAGAAGCCGTTGAAAAGCTCATCGCTGCTCGTTTTGCAGCCGACACCATGGGCGTGCCCACCCTGATTTTGGCTCGTACCGATGCCGAAGCAGCCAACTTGCTGACCAGCGATCACGATGCCAACGACAAACCTTTCTGCACTGGCGAACGCACCCAAGAAGGTTTCTACCGTGTGAAAAATGGTCTGGAGCAATCGATCAGCCGTGGTGTTGCCTACGCTCCTTATGCTGACTTGGTGTGGTGTGAAACTGGCGTGCCCGACATTGGTTTTGCTCGTGAGTTTGCCCAAGCTGTGCACGCAGCATGCCCCGGTAAGTTGCTGTCATACAACTGCTCGCCTTCTTTCAACTGGAAGAAAAACCTCAACGACAGCCAAATCGCTTCTTTCCAAGAAGACCTGGCCGCTCTGGGTTACAAGTACCAGTTCATCACATTGGCAGGTATCCACATCAACTGGTACAACACCTTCCAGTTTGCCAATGCATACGCTCAAGGCGAAGGCATGAAGCATTACGTCAACATGGTGCAAGAGCCCGAGTTTGCTGCTCGTGACAAGGGTTACACCTTTGTGTCGCACCAGCAAGAAGTGGGTGCAGGCTACTTCGACGACGTGACCACTGTGATTCAAGGTGGTTCATCTTCTGTGAAGGCTTTGGCCGGTTCTACCGAAGAAGAACAGTTCCATTGATGAATCTGTTGGGGACTTGAAAAGGTTCCCAACCAGCTGTCACACCAATCCCTCAGGGCGAGACGTTCTGAGGGATTTTTTGTTGGCATTAAAACAAGCTAGTCAGCTAGGGCATCATCAACAGGATTGACACGCGAGTTGAACGCCATGTCTAGAATTCAATGACAGTGAATTAAGTTTCTGCAACACTTGCTTGCACCTGCGGAGAGACAAAATGACATTCCCTATCTTTTCATTTGGCGAAAACAGAAGCGAGTTCTCGGTGCCGGTGATCAATGAACGTGTGGCCAGAGCGGGCGCTGGACTGCTGTTGCTGTTTGCGTTGGTGGCCTTCATGAATGCTTGGCTGATGGGAAACTTTGCTCCCACTCGTTTGTTTGTGGTGGCATTTTTGATCGATTTCACCATCCGATTGTTCATCAACCCAAGGTTGGCTCCTAGTTTGGTGATTGGGCAGTGGTTGGTTCGAAAGCAACAACCCGAGTGGTCAGGTGCTCCGCAAAAGCGTTTTGCTTGGGTCATTGGCTTTGTGTTGGCGCTAACGGTGTTTTATTTGGTGGTGGTGCAGCAAATGGTGGGCCCGGTCAATTTGCTGGTTTGTTTGTTGTGCATTGCCCTGTTGTTTTTTGAAACCGCATTTGGCATCTGCGTGGGTTGTGCCATTTACAACCGCATTCATCCTGAAAAGGCACGTTTGTGCCCGGGCAACGCGTGTGAGTATCAACCCGAGCCATCACAAAAAATATCGGTGGGTCAGCTTGCCTCGCTGGGGGTGTTTGTGGTGGCGGTGGGAGTCAGTGCCCAGGTGGTCAACCCTACAAAAAAACCAAACGAACAACATCGCGTTGCCCCTGATGCAAGCAGTTCTGTTGCCCAACCCAAAAGTGCTGCTGAAGAAGAGCGTTGCAAAGTGCCCGATTTCGCCAAAGCCATGGGGCATGAAGAAATGTGGAAAAAGCATAACAACTGCTTGTAATCAATTGCCACCCCATCATCGCTGTTGAGAGATCTATGAATATTCGCTTTGCAACTGTGAACGATTTTGATGCTTGGTTGCCTTTGTGGAAGGGCTACCAAGATTTTTATCAAACACAAATCTCAAACGACGTAACCCATGAAACTTGGCGTAGGTTCATGGACGTTGAAGAGCCTATGTGGTGCTCTCTCGCACAAGTCGACTCTACCGTAGTGGGGTTGGTGCACCACATTTACCATCGATCATGCTGGACAACTGGAAATTATTGCTACTTGCAAGATTTGTATGTAGATAACAGATACAGATCTAATGGGGTTGGAAGGGCGCTGATTGAGCATGTTAAGCAGCATGCACGTCAAGAGGGTGCGTCTCGAGTGCATTGGTTGACACACGAAACCAATCAAGATGCGATGAAACTGTACGACCAAATTGCCCAAAAAAGTGGATTTGTTCAGTACCGAATACTGTTGTGATTCACTTCCAGCGTTGCAATTCGATGGGCACGCTGTTGTCACTGCCAGTGATGGTGACCGATTGATCTTGAACCAATAGCTGCACCTGCATGTTGCGAGTAGCGATTTTGGCCATTTCTTGTGAGGCAAGCGCAGGAATGCGCCAAACCTGCAAAGTATTGAGCTTAGACACCTTGCTCTCCAAACTTTTCCACCACACTTCTGCGGCATGGTGGAAGCAGTACACCACCACTTGATCTGACTGTTGGCAAGCTTTAAGCAAAGGTTTTTCTTCAGGCTGTCCCACTTCAATCCATACGCGATATCGTCCTGTGTAGTCTTTCAAACTGATATCGGGCTCGTCGGGATTAGACAAGCCTGCGCCAAATGTCAGTTGTCCATTGCCTTGACAGATCGATTGCACTTCGTGGGCATGCAAACCCATGGCCATTAACCGAATCATCATGCGCTCTTCGGTTTCGCTCGGGTGCAGGGCCAAGGTCAGTGACATATCCTCGTAGTGACCGTGATCGATATCGGCAACAGAGACTTGAGCTTTGTAAATGGTAGAGCGCAGGGCCAT
>JBEDMU010000092.1:0-10287 GCA_041170945.1 Pseudomonadota bacterium | reverse complement strand
ATGTGATAAACGGCTTTGATTTCAGCCTGAGCCAAGCCGGCACTGGCCAATGCAACTGCAGCCACAAGTGGTTTGAAAAACGCCATCGATGTCTCCCTTACGTGTTGATGAACAAACTCTCACCAGTGTATGGGTTCATTCGTTCACCACAAGCAAGTGTTAACCCTGAATACCCAACGAATTCAGGGCCTTATGTATACAAGCCAATTCAGACCAGAAACTGGTGAAAGCCGTTGAACTTGTTTTCACGCATATCAGCGAAATGCCGCTTCAATGTTTCACGCACAGTGGTAAACGCAATCTGTTCCCAAGGAATGTCAGACTCTTCAAACAGGTGCACCCGTTGGGTTTCGTGTCCGGGATTGAATTGCGTGCTAAGCAAGCGCGCTTTGTAGAAAAAGTGCACCTGGCCGGCACGAGGGACATCGATCAGGCTATACAAGTGCGACAACTCAATGTCAGCGCCAGCTTCTTCGTGGGTTTCGCGAAGGGCACCTTCGGCAGTGGTTTCGTTGAGTTCCATGAACCCTGCAGGCAAGGTCCACAAGCCTTTGCGGGGTTCGATATTGCGCAGGCACAGCAACACCTTGTTTTCCCATACAGGAAGAGTTCCCACCACGTTGAGGGGGTTGACGTAGTGAACGGTCGAGCAGGTGGGACACACAGGTCGAAGCTTCGTGTCACCGTCATCGGGCAGGCGCAATTCGGTAGCCGATCCACAGCGGCGACAGTGAGAAATTTGTCGATCAAAGCTCATGCCAGAATGATGCCATGAACCTTGCTGAATCGGCCACTCTGCAAAACCCTTTATTCATGAAAGTGGGCATGGCATTTACCCAGCGCCATGGCGCCAAGGTGGCCACTCATTTGGCCCAGATCAACAACGGCACCCGTGAATTTGATTGGCAAGAACATCATGGTTTGGGTGCATCACAGCATGCATGGGCAGGGTTTAACTTGGGTGACCATGTCAAGGATGCACCACATGCGGTTCAAGCCAATCGGAAACAGTTGCAACAACTGATCGGGCACCCCATTGAAATCGTTCGCCAAGTTCATGGCACCCATGTGTGTGTGGTGCAACAACCCGGTGATGCGCAAGCGTGCGAGCAGGGAGCCGACGCACTGGTGACCCGAGTACCTGGTTTGTCTTTGGTGATGTTGGTGGCTGATTGCTTACCCGTGTTGTTTTACTCATGTAGGCATCAAGTGGTGGCCGCGGCGCATGCAGGTTGGCGCGGATTGGCTGCAGGCATTTTGGAAAGCACACTGCAAGCCATGGCCCTACAAGGTCAGTGCAGTACCCATGATCTGTGTGAAGACCTTCAGGTGTGGTTGGGGCCCTGCATAGGCCCAAACGCTTTTGAGGTAGGGCCCGAGGTCATAGAAGCGTTTGTCAATAGCCAAGGCAAGCAGGCCGTGTCTTTGGCCATGCAAAGTGCCCTACAGCCAGCAGCACAAGAGCGGGGCGCCTGTGCACTCTTAAATCTGCCCCAATTGGCACGGCTTCAGTTGCAAAACAGGGGCGTTGCCTTGAAAAACATCGGTGGCAACGATGGTTCAGCCCCATGGTGCACATTTGACAACGAAGCACTTTTTTTCTCGCATCGCCGTTCAACTTTGCGGGGTGAGGGAGCATGTGGGCGCATGGCTGCCTGTATTTGGCTCGAACCGCATTCCAGAACGTGAGATGATGGGTCCGTTCTTTGGCCCTTGATACAAGTCAATGCCCAACGGCTTTGTTCGGGAAAACCCTGACCAAGTCAGGGAAGCGCAATCTTTTCATCGTAGTATGTGTTTTGCTTAATCAGGAGTAGTGCATGAGCAACCAAGTCGACTGGCTCAAACTCGCCCAACAGTGGCAACAACAAACATTTCAGCAGTTCAATCAATGGGCTGACGTTTACAAAAATATGCCCGATCCTTTTGGTGTCATGAAAGGTGTGTTGGCCGGCATGTCTGCAGCAGGTCCCATGGGTTCAGCCCCTGGTTATCTGGGCAACGAGCCCATGCTCAACCCCAAACAATGGATGGAATCTGTGGCCGGTGGCGCAGTGTCCATTCCCGCCGACAAACTGGCACAAATTCAGCAGCAGTACGCTCAAGATTTCGCCCAGCTCTGGAATCAAGGCATCGACCAAGCCGTTTTCAAAGACCGTCGCTTCTCAGCCGATGCTTGGCAAACCAACCCTCTCTCTGGCTACGCAGCTGCCATTTATTTGCTCAATTCGCGCACGCTCATGGCCATGGCCGACGCCATCGAAGGCGATCCCAAGCAGCGCGCTCGCATGCGTTTTGCCGTTCAGCAATGGATCGATGCCGCATCGCCTAGCAACTATTTTGTGTTCAACGCCGAGGCTCAGAAAAAAGCCATCGAAACGCAAGGCGAGAGTCTGACCAAAGGCATTCAAAACCTGTTGGGCGACATGCGTCAAGGCCATGTGTCAATGACCGACGAATCCCTTTTTGAAGTGGGTCGCAACGTGGCCACCACCGAAGGTGCTGTGGTTTTTGAAAACGATTACTTCCAGCTCATCGAGTACAAGCCGCTTACCGAAAAGGTCTACGAGCGTCCCTTCTTGGTGGTGCCTCCCAGCATCAACAAGTACTACATTCTCGATTTGCAACCCAAAAACTCGTTTGTGCGCTACGCCACCGAACAAGGTCACCGCACCTTCTTGGTCAGCTGGCGCAACCCCGATGAGTCCATGGCTCAGGCCACTTGGGACGACTTCGTTGAAAACGCAGTCATCGAAGCCATTCATCGCGTGCAAGACATCACCGGAGCACCCAGCATCAACGCATTGGGCTTCTGCGTGGGCGGCACCATGCTCAGTACCGCGTTGTCTGTGCTGAACGCACGTGGAGATAAAACGGTTGAAAGTGCCACCTTGCTCACCACGTTGGTTAACTTTACCGACACCGGTGTGCTCGATGTGTTCATCGACGAAAACATGGTCAAGTACCGTGAAATGCAGTTTGCCCAAGGCGGTCTCATGCCCGGTCGCGACTTGGCCACCACCTTCAGCTTCCTGCGTCCCAATGACTTGGTCTGGAACTACGTGGTGGGCAACTACCTCAAGGGTGAAACACCTCCTCCCTTTGATTTGCTGTACTGGAACAGCGACGCCACCAATTTGCCTGGCCCCTGGTACCACTGGTACTTGCGCAACACCTACCTTGAAAACAACTTGGTCAAGCCCAATGCCATCACGGTGTGCGGCGAAAAAATCAACATGCAAGCGGTCAAAACTCCCTTGTATTTGTACGCATCACGCGAAGACCACATTGTTCCTCCCGAGGGCGCATACGCCAGCACACAAGTGTTCAAGGGCAAAAAGCGTTTCGTCATGGGTGCCTCAGGCCACATTGCTGGCGTGATCAACCCTCCAGCGGCCAACAAACGTTGCTACTGGACAGGCTCCGACACCAACTTCCCCGAAAGTGTCGACGAGTGGATGGACAAAGCCACCGAAAAACCCGGCAGCTGGTGGACCGATTGGATGAGCTGGTTGTCTGGCTACGGTGGCAAGCAAATTGCAGCCCCCAAAGGCTACAGGGCTCGCAACACGGGCCGTGCCAACAGCAACTACGATGTCATCGAAGCTGCGCCTGGCCGGTACGTTAAAGCCAAAGCGTGAAGTTGATACACAGGCCGATTGAATCGGCCTGTTTTTTTGTTTTTGTTTTTTGTTAGACCTGATCGATAAGAAGGAAAGCCATGGAAGAGATCGTGATTGTTGCGGCAGCAAGAACCGCAGTGGGTAAATTTGGTGGTTCATTGGCCAAAGTGCCAGCCCCCGAATTGGGCGCAGTCGTTATCAAAGACTTGTTGCGTCGCACCGGTGTCAAGCCCGAGCAAGTGGGCGAAGTGATCATGGGACAGGTGCTTGCCGCAGGTGTGGGCCAAAACCCAGCGCGTCAAGCCGTTCTCAAGGCTGGTCTGCCCAAAGAAGTCCCTGGCCTGACCATCAACGCCGTGTGCGGTTCTGGTTTGAAGGCCGTCATGCTGGCTGCACAAGCCGTTGCTGCCGGCGACAGCGAAATCATCATTGCTGGCGGTCAAGAAAACATGAGTGCTTCGCCTCATGTGTTGCAGGGTTCACGCGACGGTCAACGCATGGGCGACTGGAAAATGCTCGACACCATGATTGTTGATGGCCTGTGGGATGTCTATAACCAATATCACATGGGTATCACGGCAGAAAACGTCGCCAAGCAAGAGTCCATCACCCGCGAAATGCAAGACGGCTTGGCTCTGGCCAGCCAGCAAAAAGCGGCAGCTGCCCAAGACGCAGGCAAGTTCAAAGACGAAATCGCTCCCGTGACCATTCCTCAGAAAAAGGGTGATCCCGTGGTGTTTGACACCGACGAATTCCTGAACCGCAAGTCCAACGCCGAAGCATTGGCTGGTTTGCGTCCCGCGTTTGACAAAGCCGGTAGCGTGACTGCCGGTAACGCATCGGGCATCAACGATGGCGCAGCAGCAGTCATGGTCATGAAAGCCAGCAAAGCCAAAGAATTGGGCTTGAAACCCATGGCCACCATTGCTGCTTATGCCACCAGCGGTCTTGATCCCGCCACCATGGGTCTGGGTCCAGTGCCTGCTACTCAAAAGGTGCTCAGCCGTGCAGGCTGGTCTGTGGGCGACGTCGACCTGTTCGAATTGAACGAAGCCTTTGCGGCTCAAGCTTGTGCCGTGAACAAATTGTTGGGCGTCAACAGCGACCGCGTCAACGTCAACGGTGGCGCCATTGCGATTGGCCACCCCATTGGTGCGTCAGGTTGCCGTGTGCTGGTCACATTGCTGCACGAAATGCAACGTCGCGATGCCAAAAAAGGCGTGGCTTCGCTGTGTATCGGCGGAGGCATGGGTGTGGCTTTTGCGGTCACTCGCTAAGCGTCACTCAACAAGCCTTACATTGAATTCATAACAAACTGCAAAAAGCAGAACACGAGGAGAGCAAGATGTCACAGAAAGTTGCATACGTTACCGGGGGTATGGGCGGCATTGGCACAGCCATTTGCCAGCGTTTGGCCAAAGACGGCTTCAAGGTCATTGCGGGTTGTGGTCCAAGCCGCGATTACCAAAAGTGGCTCGATGAACAAAAAGCCCTGGGCTTTACCTTTTACGCTTCGGTGGGCAACGTTTCTGATTGGGACAGCACGGTAGAGGCCTTTGCCAAGGCCAAGGCCGAGCACGGACCCATTGACGTGTTGGTCAACAATGCTGGCATCACACGCGATCGCATGTTTTTGAAAATGACCAAAGAAGATTGGGATGCGGTGATCAGCACCAACCTCACTTCCATGTTCAACGTGACCAAGCAAGTGGTGGGCGACATGGCCGATCGTGGCTGGGGACGCATTGTTCAAATTTCATCGGTCAACGGTGCCAAGGGGCAAGCGGGTCAAACCAATTACTCTGCTGCAAAAGCCGGCATGCATGGCTTTACCATGGCCTTGGCCCAAGAATTGGCCACCAAAGGCGTCACCGTCAACACCATCAGCCCGGGCTACATTGGCACCGATATGGTTCGCGCCATTCGTCCTGATGTTCTCGAAAAAATCGTGGCCACGGTGCCTGTGAAGCGTTTGGGAGAACCCTCTGAAATCGCTTCGATGGTGTCTTGGTTGGCTGGCCCCGAAAGCGGTTATGCCACGGGCGCCGATTTCTCTTTGAACGGTGGCTTGCACATGCAGTAAATGGGCATCTGTCATTTGCCAGTCAAAACCCCTGTTCGAAAGAGCAGGGGTTTTTTTCTACAATCGTCGATTCTTTGAATTCATCAGGTTGATTGAATGTCGTTTGATTTGAACCCGTGGCGCATGAGCGTGGCCCCCATGATGGCGTGGACCGATCGCCACTGCCGCATGCTGCATCGTCAAATCACTCAGCACACCTTGCTGTACACCGAGATGATCACCAGTTCTGCGTTGATTCACGGCGATGTGCCCAAGCATCTGCGTTTTGAAGCGATTGAACATCCTGTGGCTTTGCAATTGGGGGGCAGTGAGCCTGCCGACTTGGCCGTTGCAGCGCGCATGGCTCAAGCGTGGGGCTATGACGAGGTCAACCTGAACTGTGGCTGTCCCAGTGAACGCGTGCAAAAAGGGGCGTTTGGTGCATGTTTGATGCTTGAGCCCCAAACTGTGGCCGATTGCGTCAAGGCCATGCGCGATGCCGTGAACATTGAGGTGACGGTGAAACACCGCATCGGCATTGGCCGAGAAGAAAGCTATGGTTTTGTTCGCGATTTTGTGGGTCGTGTCAGCGAAGCCGGATGCAGGGTCTTCATCGTGCACGCCCGCAACGCTTGGCTTGAAGGCTTGTCGCCCAAAGACAACCGTGAAATTCCACCCTTGCGCTACGAGATGGCACACCAACTCAAACGAGATTTTCCTCACCTCATGATTGCGGTCAACGGTGGCTTGGTGAGCAACGAGCAAATTCAAGAACAACTGCAACAAGTTGACGGGGTGATGGTGGGACGGGCGGCTTATCACACGCCTTTGATCATGCAAGATTGGGATCATTTGTATTTTGGTCAAGCTCACCGTTCACTCAACATCGATGCAGTCGAAGCCACCATGGTGGAGTACATGGAGCGTGAAAATCGCCTATACGCCACGCCATGGCACAGCATTGCCACACATATGTTGGGACTTCGCCATGGGCAAGCGGGGGCACGCGCCTGGCGTCGGGTGTGGAGTGATCATCGTCTGTACCGCGAGCCTGCGCGCTTGGTATGGCAAGAGGCCACCAAGGCCAGAGAGTCTGCAACCGTTAGCGTTTAAGCCAGTGATGCACGGCCAAGGCGCTGCGCACGGCGCCCTCTAAGGTGGCCGAGAATGGACCATCGACGTAGTCGCCCACTGCCATGACACGATGATTCACCACAGAAGGAGGTCTAACCAGACCAGGCGTGCAAGCAAACGTAGCGCGCTTTTCAATGATGGTGTGAATCACTTCCAGGCGTGATGCCTGTAACGTAGATTGCAACTGCCCAAGCACAGCTTGTTCGAGCACGTCTCGGTTGCTGTTGCAGGCACTGACCACAGCTGCCCAACGATCGGGTTGGGATGCATGTGTGTGATGGTGATCAAACACAAACTGTGCATGGGGCGTTGTGTGTGGCGTGGCTGGTAAAGGCAACGCTTGCATGGGCCGCTTGAGCCGATGGCCATGGGCATGCAAATAAACCGTGGCAATGGCCCGGTGTTGTAGACCAGCCGCCAGCACTGACCAATGTTGTGCACTGGCGTCGTCTAGGCCAGCGCTCAGGCGAGCGGCTTCTGGTGCCGTGCAAGCCAACACCACTCTGTCTTGCGGGTTTTGCAACAAGCCGTTCAAATTTTCAACCCGATGCCCCCACGCCAAGCCAACGCCTCGCGCATGCAGCCATTGCACAGCCGCATGCGGCAATACTTCGCCCAGATTGACTTTGGGAATGAGTGCTTGAGCGTATGAGCCGGGTCCGCCCAGTGCAGAGCGCAATACATTTAAAAAAACTCTGGCACTGGCCTCGTGGGGCCACACATTCAACGCCGACACGCACAAGGGCGTGATGAATTCTTGCATCGCAGCTGCAGGGACTTGCGCGCACAAGTCGGCCACGCTCATGTCGTGTTCAGGATCGGGGTGGATGTGCGTGCGTAAAAAGGGGTGACGCAACAAGGCCAGTTTGTCCGAGTAGCTCCAGCCTGTGTTTCTTGAAACGGCCCATACCGATTGAAACAAAGCTGGCAAATGTTTCATCCAGCCAGAAGGCATGCGCAGGCCCACATCTTCATGGTTGCGCAAGTCAAGAGGGGTGCTGAAAAGAACTTTGTGAGCATTCACGCCAACGGTGCGCATCAAGGCCAGCGTATGCGTGTAGGCGCCCATGAGCAAATGCTGACCGTTGTCTAGTTCTCCTACACTTCTGGCTCGTCCACCCGCATGTCTACTGGCTTCGTAAACGGTGACGGCGTGGCCTCGTTGCTGGGCGTACACGGCTGCTGCCAGTCCGGCCCAGCCTGCGCCAATCACATGAATCATGACACCCGGCCCAAGGCTTGTACTTTCCAGGCCAACCAAAACTTGCGTAATGGAGACAGCGTCACACGCTCACGCAACACGGGATAACCTTTGGCCTGAATTTGACGCAACAGCTGACGGTAAATGCTGGCCATCATCAGTCCGGGTTTTTGGTTCTTCCATTCACTGGCAGGCAGCAGCGACAACGCCTCGTCGTAGGCGGTGTGCGCGCGGTCAGCCAGTTCAGCCAATACGGGCTTGAGGCGATCTTCGTCAATGCCACTTAACACATCGCTGGCTTGTACCCCATGTTGATTGAGCAGGGTTTGGGGCAGATATACACGGCCGCGGTTGGCATCTTCGGCCACATCACGCAAGATGTTGGTGAGTTGCAAAGCCAGCCCTAAACGGTGTGCATAAGCGGTGGTGGCAGGATCTTGCTGACCAAATATTTGTGCCGACACTTCTCCCACCACACCTGCTACCAAATGGCAATACTGTTCTAGTTGGGCCCAGTCTTGCATGCGGGTTTGATTCAAATCGATTTCGCAGCCATCAATCAGGTCTAAAAATGGCCGTACCTGCAAGCCATAGGCCTGAATCGAGGGCTGTAAGGCCAAAAGGGTAGGGTGTTGAGCCACCTCGCCTGAAAAGACGCGACTGACCTCGGAGCGCCACCACATCAACTTGGCCCCCGCCACCATCGGTTCATGTGATTGATCGACCACATCGTCAATTTCTCGGCAAAACGCGTAAAAAGCCGTGATAGCCCGGCGTTTTTCAGGGGGCAGAAATAAAAAAGCGTAATAAAAACTGCTTCCCTCGGCCATGGCTTGGGGATTTAAATGAACTTTAGAGCTGTCCAAATGATTCTCCTGCGTCAGGAGTGATTGTCCCTTATTACAATACTAGGTTACGCCCAATTCTGAATTGGCGTGCGCGGGTGGCGAAATTGGTAGACGCACCAGGTTTAGGTCCTGACGCCAGCAATGGTGTGGGGGTTCGAGTCCCCCCCCGCGCACCATCTCGAATTACGTTTGCACTTGGTCCCTTAAATCAAGTGCAACTCATTGTTTTATTAGGAGTATTTCCATGACCGTGAACATTGAAACGCTTGAGAAGCTTGAGCGCAAAATGACCTTGTCGCTGCCCGTGAGCGTGATCGCCTCTGAAGTTGAGGTGCGCTTGAAGCGTTTGGCACGTCAGGTCAAGATGGACGGTTTCCGTCCTGGCAAGGTGCCCATGAACGTGGTGGCTTCCATGTACGGCAGCTCGGTTCAGTACGATGTCATGAATGACAAAGTCGGTGAAGCCTTTGCCAAAGCGGCCAACGAGGCGCAATTGCGTGTGGCTGGTACCCCCCGCATTTCTCAAAACGAAGCAGCCGCTGAAGGCGAAATGAGTTTTGATGCGGTGTTCGAGGTGTACCCCGAAGTCAAGATTGCAGATTTGTCTGGCGTAGAGGTTGAAAAAGCCGAGTCTGATGTCACCGAAGAGGCCATCGACAAAACAGTTGAAATTCTGCGCAAGCAGCGCCGCAGCTTTGCTCAGCGCGCCCAAGGCACGCCTGCTGCCGACGGCGATCGTGTCACCATCGACTTCGAAGGAAAAATCGACGGCGAACCCTTTGCAGGCGGTAAAGCCGAAGGCTTCCAGTTTTTGGTGGGCGAAGGTCAAATGCTCAAAGAATTTGAAGACGCTGTGCGTGGCATGAAAGCTGGCGACAGCAAAACCTTCCCCTTGTCTTTCCCCGCTGATTACCACGGCAAAGATGTGGCTGGCAAAACCGCCGATTTCTTGGTGACTTTGCACAACATCGAAGCCCAACACCTGCCAGACATTGACGAAGCATTTGTCAAGTCATTGGGTATTGAAGACGGTGCAGTGGCCACTTTGCGTGCCGATATTCGCAAAAACCTCGAACGCGAAGTAAAAAACCGTTTGTTGTCGCGCAACAAAGCCGCCGCGCTTGACGCCGTGGTGGCCAAAGCCGAACTCGACCTGCCCAAGTCAGTCGTGCAAGCCGAAGTCGATCGCATGATCGAAAGCGCTCGTGCCGACCTGAAACAGCGTGGCATCAAAGATGCCGACAAAGCCCCCATTCCTGACGATGTGTTCCGTCCTCAGGCCGAGCGCCGTGTTCGCCTGGGCTTGGTGGTGGCTGAACTCGTTCGCGCTCACCAGTTGCATGCCAAACCCGAACAAATCGACGCTCATCTCAACGAATTGGCAGGCGCCTACGAGCAACCAGCAGATGTGTTACGCTG
>JBEDMU010000091.1:0-2563 GCA_041170945.1 Pseudomonadota bacterium | reverse complement strand
CCAGGAATATGTCCTTTGGCAAACTGACCGGGATCGCGAGCGTCAATCACCATCATCTTGGCCCACTCATCCTTGGGAATTTGCTCGGCGAAGATGACCCCTCCGCCGTAGTCCACAAACTCCAAATAGCCTTCCATTTCATCAATGGCGGCAGCCTTGTTGTCAGCCCATGCTGTTGGGATCAACGCCAGTGCGGCAACCAAGGCAGCAGCAAAAAGTGAATATCGACGAGTCATGGTATCTCCTATGAATTATGGTTTTTGAAGTGAAGTGAAGTTGATGTTTCTGGATTCAAGCGCGGGTGGGTTTCTTCACCCAACCACCACAAGATCAAGCCTGAAATCAGCATGGACAGGGCCACGAACCAAAATGCTGCTTCGACATTGCCTGAGAAATGCGCAGCCAGGCCCAAACCGAGTGCTCCAATGCCGTAGCCAAGGTCGCGCCAAAAACGGTAGATGCCTATGGCAGAACCTCGCCAATTCGGATGCGCGATGTCAGCGACTGCGGCTGAAAGATTCGGATAAAGCAAGGCCATGCCAAAGCCTGATAGGGCTGCTGACATGGACCACCAAAGTACCCCCTCGCCGCTGATCATCATGATCACACCTGTGCCACACAGCCACATGCCCCAAACATTTGGCCCGTGTCTGCCAATGCGATCCGACAAGCGCCCAGTGAATAACTGCGAGCCGCCCCATGTCAAACCGTAAACGCTGATGATCAAGCCCACCTGAGTGAGGCTGAGGTTCTGTTGATAAAGGTATACGGGATAGAAAACCCAAACCAAGGCATCGACGAATTTTTCGACCAAGCCAGCTTGACTCAAAGCAAACAGTCGACGGTCACGCCAACTCATCAATGTAAAAACTTCCAACGTACTGGGATTGCTACTGATGTTCTTTGGATAGCGTGGACAGCTGTCATTGGCTTGCGTTCCGGCGGCATGCCGAGCAGCCTCAGCCTTAGCCCATGGCAAGGTTTCACGAACCCAAATGTGAGTAAAAATCAAACCACCGACGATGATCACCATCCCAAAAATCAGCAAACCAAGACGAGCACCCAACTCAGTCGCTAGCAATGCAGTGATGATCCCCGCCAAGGCCACACCCACATAGCCTGCAAATTCATTCAAGCCAAGCGTGAGGCCGCGCTCTTGCATACGGGTAATGTCCAGCTTGGCCGTTTGCGTCATCGACCAAGTCAGTCCCTGATTCACGCCAAGCAGCACCGTCGCAGCAACCACCCAGCCCCACGATGGGGCATACCAGACCATGAGCGGGATTGGCAACGCGAGCCACCAGCCCATCAAAAGAACCTGCTTGCGACCTATACGCTCGGACAATCGGCCAGCCACGAAGTTCATAACACCCTTGACCACACCAAAGGCAATTACAAATGTCGTGAGCAACAAAAACGATGTTTTTGGCACGCCAAATTCAGACTCTGCCAGTGCGGGCACAACCGTTCGCATCATGCCAATGGTGAGACCCACCAGAAGCACCTGAAACAATTGATGCAAAAACTGATTCAGATTAACCTGAATGCCGCGCTCGTGTGTCATGGTTTGATCTGACATCACGCAGCAATATTGACTGCAACAATACGATCCATGTCGGATGGTCGAGGCGCAATATCAGCCGTCAATTCCCGAACGAAAGATGCTTTGTCTAAACCGAGTGAAGGATTGAACCGCTTTTCAAACCCAATGGTGGACGACGGCTTACCCGACAACCCGACACCACATGCGCTACCGGCTTGGTGACCAGGGAAAATTTCTAGTTCGTTTGGCAGGCACAGCAGTTTGCCTTGCAAGCTATCCCATAGCGTTGCGGCCATTTCTTCTTCACGCCCAGCTAGATCTGGTCGACCCACCGCACCTACAAACAAGGTATCACCCGTCACCACAAACCATGGTGCGTCACCCCTGCGGGCGTCTTTGACCAACAAACACACACTGTCCATCGTGTGCCCTGGCGTGTGCAACACCTCAACCTTCACGTTACCCACATCAAGCAACTGACCATCTTTTAGCGCCTCTATTTCAAAACCAACCAAGTCACGGGCCGCCTCATGCAAACAATACGAAGCGCCTACTCTGCGCGCCAGTTCATGCCCACCTGAGTAATGGTCTGCGTGCACATGTGTGTCGATGACATGCGTGATTTGCACACCAGCCACTTTGGCTTGCTCCACAAACCAATCTTCATCGCCTGCTACTACGTCAACCGCCACTGCCTTAGCAAGACCGGCACAGCCAAAAAAATAAGATAGCGATGCTTCGCGTGTTGCCAATTGTTTAAAAAACATCTTGAACCTCTTTTCAGTAAACCAAAACTTTGTCGGCACTAACAGTCCAATCGGCCAATTGGGCTAGGGTGGATCGGTGCGAACCTTCAATCAACTCTTCATCTTTCAAGCCTCGTGCGTCCATACACGTTTCACATAAAGCCACATCGCCTTTGCGCAAGACTTTTCCCAACATCAACTCAATGTTGTAGTAACCCTCAGGTACCTTCTGACCAGCTTTAGCGCAAGCAACCGAGTCAGCCATCAGAAAGAG